>CALCOW010000071.1 GCA_937899935.1 uncultured Phycisphaerae bacterium | reverse complement strand
TTTAACAACTCTTTTAAGATCAAAATGCTCTACCAGAAATGACATGTCAAACTGCTCGCGGTCTCCACCCGGTGACCAGCCCAACAAAGCAAGGTAATTGATCAGCACCTCTGGCAAGTAGCCCGCCCGCTTAAAGTCATTCACATTTATTTCAGGCAACTGCACACCAAGCAAAGCGGCCAATTGCTCCGTCTCATCGGGTCGCAACTGTCCATCTTTGCTACCCAGCCAGGCCGACCAGTCCGAAAGTGAAACCACTGGCCCATCTTGCCCGAGCGGCGGCTCGGTCAAACCTGCTTCTTTAACTGCCTTGCGAAGGGTTTTGTCCTGGTCACGCTTCGACATCTTTGACCCATCCGGATTCATAATCAATGACAGATGGGCATACACAGGACGATCAAAACCCAAGGCATCTTGAAGCGCTGCGTGTTTCGGCGTGTTATTGAGGTGCTCTTGGCCGCGAATGACATGGGTCACGCCCATCAGCGCGTCATCGACAACAACAGCCAAGTGATAGGTTGGAAAACCATCCGTTTTGCAAATGACAAAGTCATCGAGCTGACCAGCTTCAGTGGTCACTTCACCCAGGACTTCATCAACAACAGTAATCGCATTGTCTGGCACCTTAAAGCGAATAACGTAAGGCGTGTTAGCTGCCATGAGTTGTTCGATTTGCTCTTTTGAAAGAGATAAGGCGGCTCTGTCATACCGGTACGGCTGCTTGGCTGCACGAGCTTCAGCTCGTTTTGCATTAAGTTCTTCGGGCGTTTCAAAGGCGCGATAGGCATGGCCTTGATCAATCAATTTTTCGAGATACTCTCCATAGATCTGAAGCCGCTTGGACTGAAAGTAAGGCCCCGTATCACCTCCGCCAGAGCCTTCAAAAGTCGGACCTTCATCCCACGAGATACCAAGCCAATGCAGATCCTCAAGAAACGCCATGCTTGCAGCATCTGAGCTACGACGCTGGTCCGTGTCTTCAATTCTTAGGAGCATTTGCCCCTGTGGTCCACCACGCCCCTTGGCATAGGCCAAACAGAAGAGAGCGGTCCGAGCACCACCGACATGTAAATGGCCCGATGGACTTGGTGCAAAACGAGTTCGAATAGGCGATTGTGTTGACATGATCAGGCAAAGCGTACCCAACCGCGGCCGTGCCGTCGATTGGAGCTAGAGAAGGCTCGCTACTTTTGAGCCACGTTGACCACGTGTCCAACGCCACAAGCTGCAAACTGGCCCCGACAGAGCGTAAATCACAAATCCAAACGTCAGGATGACCTCTGGCTCAACAATGATCAAAATCATGATCACTGACAAACGCAGGATGTACCCCATCGTGCTTTTCCCCTTGAGAAAACGATTCGTGAAATGTGGATACGGAATAGTCGAAACCATCGCGATTGCACACAAGAGCGTCACGATTGGGATGACAAAGGCTGAATACTGAGGGAACCACGTCGGCGGCTCATTCGGCCCCAGTGGCCCGAGATAGAACTGGTGCAGGATAATCAGACTGACCACCGTTCCGGCAGCGCCGGGCGAAGGCAAGCCCTCAAAGATCGATGTCGAGCTTTCAATATCTTCACTATGTGCAACACTGAACTTGGCCAAACGCAGGGCAGCGCAGCAGACGTAAAAAGCCGCGATTGCCCAAACCACCTTTGCCACAAGATTGTCTGCATCAGGACCGGCCACCATATCACTTTCCGGACCAATGTAATTGCTGGTCAGCCGCAACAGGAGAAAGGCCGGCGCCACCCCAAAGGTGATCAGATCAGCCATCGCATCCAGCTGATTACCCATTTCACTCATACCGTTGGTCATTCGGGCGACCATTCCATCAATCGAATCAAGGAACAGTCCAACCAAGACCAGCGCCCCTGCCCAAGTCAGACTCGACCAACCAAAGGGCCCACTATATTCCGTCGGTTTGGCAGCAAAATAAATTGCTGCGAAACCCATAATGACATTCCCTAGAGTTAAGAGTGTGGGCGCAATAACAGGCGATGCCAGCTTTCGTCGCCGCCGAACCATATCATCGCGCTGATCTGAGGAAGGCTCCATCATACTCATAGGGCGATCATGTCCATTGCCACGTTCCATCCACGCATCCTAGCTTGAGACACGGCGGGCGTCGTCAATCTCATAAGTTTGTTGGATCACCACCCCACGGCATCAGGATCAGGACGCCTCGGCTGCCTTCAGGGAGATCTCGCGTAAACAGCAGATCTCCGAGGGTCCATTGGCGATCACCGTGCACATCCAATGGGTCAATGGGACCGGCCAAAGACTTGGCTGCCTCAGTATCAGGGTCATTACTTGAGATGACGTAGACCTGATTGGCAGGAAGCATCAATCGAATGGCGGCCGTCTCGAAGACGCGCGAATGCCGGCGGCTTGAGACGCTCTCCAATAGATCTGGGCTTGAATCACTTTGAAACACAGGAACCAACTCGAGATAGAGCTTCTCGCCATTTTCTGTCAAGAGTGGCCATGCTCGACAATCCAACGACAGGATTCCTGCAGGCAATTTAATCATCTGCCCCGCAACGGCAACAGCGCGCGGCGCTGGCCCGATAGCCACCACTAAAAGTGCACGCCACTGATAGATGGCCCCATGCCAAGTTGTGACATCCGCCGCGGCAGGACCAAGCCGCCGAACCATATCGGCCACAGCACCCTCTTGCATCGAGAGTTGTCGAATCTGCATCCCAATCGCTTGAACCGACTTCTCTCCTGTCAATTCTGTAGGTGTTACCGGCTTGAGTCTGGCAAGCGTTTGACTGATTTCTTTTGAAAGATCACTGACCAAGATCCAACGCACCGCAAACTGATTGTGTCTGGCTTGCCTCGCACCGGGAACATCAGTCGAAAGTGCCTCCTTAGAGGATGGCGAACATCCCAGTATCAGAAGACTCGAGCTGAACAATAGAACTCTCAGGCAAAGAAGGGACCCGCGACACAAATCAGACAGCAAGTTCATTGACTGCCCAACTCATTAATGCGATCGATCATTCGTCGCAAACGCCCGATATCACGCCGCGTAAAACGAAAGACCAAACGAGGCAGATCGAGAAAGAGCGATTCCCCAGCGAGCGCCTCAGTCTGAACAATCTCACCTTCCTCGACGATGTCGGAAAACTCATCATTAAGAATCAACAGATCTTTGTCGCTCAGTCGGCGCTTAATACGCAGCACAAAGTCTCGCCTCACAAAGCGGCTGGAGTGATAGACCGTATAGAACTTTGTAATGTGCTCAATCGCATCCTCAATAGACGGTGCCAGATGAAACAGATTCAGATCTTCTGGACTAATCCAGCCATTGCCCAAAAGATTCACGCGAATCATCTCGAGCCAGTTCTTCCAATAGGAACCGTCATCACCCTCCACGAGAACAATTGGCAACATATGCGACTTGCCGGTTTGCACGAGCGTAAGCGTCTCAAACAACTCATCGAGTGTTCCGAAGCCGCCAGGGAAAGCAACCAGCGCATCAGCATTCGTCATGAACATGAGCTTGCGGGTGAAGAAGTAGCGAAAGTTAATGAGCTTCGAATCGCCTTCGATGATGTCGTTCGCAGATGTCTCGAAAGGCAAACGGATAGCCAGGCCGAAAATACTCTGAGAGGTCAGCCCATCATGACCTGCCTTCATAATGCCATCGCCGCCACCAGTGATAACCATCCAGCCAGCCTTGGCCATGCCCTGACTAAAGGCACGCGCGGCCGCATAGTCGGGGTGAGTACTTGGTGTACGGGCCGATCCAAATATTGATACCTTCAAGGTGTCTTGATAATCATTGAAGATGTGATACGCGTAGCGCATCTCCTTGAGGGCAGAAGACATCAGCTTAAGCTGCCCGCTGTGATGCGTCTCCTGCAGCATACGCAAACTTGTTTTCATCATTTGCGTGACAAGATCTTTTTCGATTGGAGTACAACCGCTTCCAAGCATATCGATCAGATTGCCGATACTGGAATCAATCTCAGGACTGTTTATTCCAAGAGTTTTCTGCTGATCACTGGCCATTGCCAATTTTCTCCTCGGCCTGTGGATTCGATTCCTCACTGCGACGGTACCAGGCATCGTCCCAATGTGTTTCATCAGACAAGCCAGGAAATCCAATCAACCCAGTCTCTGGCTCTCTAATATCACCTTTAACCCCAATAGCAATGAACTGGTCACCCAGATCTGCAATAGGACTCAACAACATACTCATTCCACTTCTCGAATGAAGGCGAGTGTCAAGTTCCCAGCTACCGAGCTCCAACGTGCCTTCGCCTCGAAGGGTAAGCCAAGTACTATCACCGTCAGTCGCTTCCAAGATGATCTCCTCAAAGATCAGATGATTTCCTGCCAGATAAAATGGCGCCATAAGAAAGTCCAATCGACTGGCCACTGGTAAACCGAGCTGTGCCAACTGCACCAAGCCAAGTGTAATCGGATTATCTGCCATATTGCCCTTGCGAATCTGGATCAAGCCTCTCCCATGGCGACTGCTGGCATCATCACCAATGCCCGCAACATTCAGGCGACCGAAGAATAAACCTTTCCCAACAGAGGGCTGCTCAGCCACCAACTCTTCTGGAGAGCCTTTTGCATGATCATCAAACCAAGCATCGAGAGAAATATCCATGATCTCGACTTCGGCGCTATAGCCCTTGGTCCCGGTGTGATACGAAGCGCGACCGTAGACCGTACCTCCGTACGCTTCCCCGATCACGGAGTTCAACTCAACACTCGACGCCTCTGAGCCGTCGATCGGCTTCATCGCGACACTGAACTGAGCATTTTCAACCAAGTTGCCGTACAGGCGCATGGTTTCAAGCTCACCGTCTGCCGACCAGAACGTGCCTGTCGAATTTGTTGTCACCACCAGATCACACTGTCCCGCAACATCTGTAAATTCCATGCCCGCCTTAAAAGACACGTCCGAGGTTGTAAGGCGCCCACCAAAGCGTACGTATCGAGGTCCATCAGTGGCCTGTTGGATTCTCAATGTGCAGCTACCCAGCGAACTCGTTCCATGGTCGACGAAGGCAACTGACTCGAGCGCCTCTCGAGCTTCTTTCGGTAAAAGCGTGGTTAATAATGAGCGACTCAGGGGCCCATCATAATCAAAGGCCATCTGAAGCAAGAGATCGTCGCTGAATTCAATGTCGCCCACCGCAGAAAAACGCCCCTCCATCAAAGCACCTTGGAGATCCTCAATCGCAAAATGTCCCGGTGTGAGCGCCAGTCTTGAGCCATGGTCCAGCGTCGCCACCACACGAACATCCTCTACGGTCACACCAATGTTAATTGGTTCAATCATGAGCGAATAATCCGTTGGCTTCCCACCCCGCGGCGTCTCATATCGAAATTCAGCGTTGAACCTTCCATCTGGATCATATGACACATAACGAGCCGCTTGCTCACCATCGCCAATGAGCCTCAATAACTGCGGTATGACTGGGCTAGCGAATTGCCCTCCCTCCCAAGAACCCGACAGCGCCAGCGCCTCATTCTTCTCTCCAGCAAGACCATAGGAACCATTGAGGGAAACTTGCCCATCCTTCCGCTGATCGGTGGTCACACCAAAGACCAATCCTTGGGCAGCCACGGCTTGATCACTAATTTGCAGTTGGCCTTCAGCGCCCTTAAAGACAACCTGGTGATCATCAATAATGAGCTCGATTTGCTTCGGCAACACATCAACTCTCAGGGACGCGGCACCGCGCTGCTGGGACTCAAGATAGACCGAGGCATCGAATTTTCCTTGGGGCGTGAATTCACTCCAAAGCGTACGTGCCTGTTCCAGGTCAGATGCCGGAGCCAGGTTGATTAGATAAGAGCCCAGTGCAAGGTCTTCAAAAGAGAGCTTTGCATCAACCTTGGCACCGCCTGGCGAAACCAAGCGCCTGGCGACACGAATCTCAGCCTGCACTGCACCACCCTGCCCGCCGCTGTCATGTCGTCCAGTCAGATCAAGCAATTGCACCTCAGTTGGGGTGACATGAATACGACCAGAAAGATCCGCCAAAGCAAAGTCCACCGGCCAAAAGAGCCCCGCGGCACCAACCAATGATGCCAGGGCTTCTTGCGGCACCGCCGAGCCATTTTTCAGGCGCACCATGACGTCATAATTAGCGGCCCCTCCTCCATTGGACTCGACACCGGTTACCTCTCCAACATATTCCAGATCAGCCTGAAGATTTAACGCGGCCATCAGCGCCTTGCCTCCACCGCCGCTCAGTAGATCGGCATCTTGAGGCTCAATCAAACCCACTGGCGGAATGGCTGCTTCAAGAAACGGCGTGACCCGATCACCGAGCACCTGTACAAACAACTGTGGGGCCAGAACCACTTCGTCACCTAGCACTTCAAGACCAAAGCGACCTTGCATCGAACCGCGCCCGCCACCAGCGGTGACCACGAAGAGGCCATCTTCTTCATCACCCTTGGCGTCTTTGCTCTCCAAGTGAATGGCCTTTTCGGTCCAACGAAGAACAGAGTTGATCAACCAAACGGGATATGGAAACTCCTCATACAGGAGTCCAACTTTTCCACCATCAACCGTACCAGTGACATAGGTAGGCTTATCTAAGCCCTCTGCTCGCTTGATCTGGAGATCAAGTACCACCAGTCCACCAAGCTGGAACACACCCATATCCAATAAGGTGTCTAGCCGCGATCGTTTGGCTCGCAGTTGCACGAGTTGTTCCTCAGCCCCGGGCTGATCTCTTAAGACCCTGATCTCCGCAACCACTTGCTCTCGCTCTGCCTTGATACCCATCAACCATTCTTCATCTGGGAGCAACCCCTGCGATTCAAGCAGCTCAAATGTCTTTCGAGAAAAGAGTGAATCCAATATCTCTTGATGTTCAGGAGGCATCGCTGCACGCAGGCGATCATCAATCGGCGCATCAGATGTTGCCAGCGACAAACTGACCGAGGCCTCATCGCTCAGTGGCGTAATGTTTCCCGTTACCCGAACCTTCGCGCCATCCGAGCCGGTGCCCTCGAGGAACTCTATCTTCGCTTCATTGGTATCAAAGTGAATATAAGCATTCACACGTTCTAACAAATAGGGAAAGTACTCATAAGCACCAGTCGCATTTCGCACATAGGTCTTACCGTTCACTGTAATTTCAGCGGGCTCACCCGGCTGTGCTGGTGGTTCGCGCCCTAACGCAATTTCCATTTCCAGACTCCCACCGGTCAACTGAAATCTTTGCAGGACATCGGCCACCGCGTATGGCAAGTCAATAGCCAGATTACCTCCGTCCTCGGCCTCCAGCCGCAGACCTTCGGTGATAAAAGTCATCATGAAGGGCGCCTCATCAAGAACCCTTTCGATCCAGAGAGATTCTTCACCCCACTGAGGATCTGGCAAATCGGTCATCTCAAAGTTGAGTCGATATGGGACTGAACCCAGGCCACTTTGCTCCTGGGAACTGCCGAGCGTTCCAATCATGTCCTTAAACAAAAGCTTTGATTGGTCGATCTCAATAGTGCCACTCTGAACCTGCATGCGAGGACGGCTGGTCGTTGAATAGAGCTTACCGCCCTCGAAGCGAGCCCACACTCCCTCTGGATTAATAGGCATCGTCAGCGCGAGGTCGTCAACCGTAACCTTGAGGCCAAGCCCCTTCTCTGGACTCGATGTGAATTCAAGTAACTCGACCGCACCTTTTGGATTGACTTGGTCCCACCACGCCCTTGCCACCGGCGGACACATTTGACGGACGTTTTCATCCAAACGAAAGCCCCGCAACACAGACCAAAAATTGTTTGTGACTAGGTTCCAGCCGCCATTGAATGTCAATCCA
>CALCOW010000070.1 GCA_937899935.1 uncultured Phycisphaerae bacterium | reverse complement strand
ATAGTCGTGAAGAAGAGCTGCTCGATACACTTGCGATTCTTAATGACAAACAACCTGGTCGGAAAGCTCTTGGTGCAATGCTTGTGCAACTCGATCGACCACAGTTGGAAGTCCATCGGTCTCGATTGACAGCGATGGCAAGGCGTATCGACGATCCGTCGTTAGCAGCTTTTGCAACAGCCGGATTAATAGCATCTTCAGGATCTGCGGACGAGGTTTGGCAGCAAGCCCATCAGGGCAGTGGCCCATCACCGAGTGTTGTGTTGGCTAGTCTTGATCACATTTCTGACCCCGCACTTCGAGCTTCATTGAAGCCAGCAGTCATCGCCTCGCTCCCTCAAGTGCGGCAGCCTCAAGAGCGCATGACGGGTCGGTATTTGCGTGTTGAACTTCCAGGTCAAGGCACGCTGACGCTTCCGGAAGTTGAGGTTTTTTCAGGCAATGAGAATGTAGCAAGATCAGGCCAGGCGTCTCAGTCAACCGAAGCCCACGGTGGAACAGCTGATTTGGCCATCGATGGTGATACCAACGGCATTTATTCGGCAGGCACATCGTCTCACACCATTGAGAGTCAAGCTGATACGTGGTGGGAGGTGGATTTGGGCCAGCAAGTTCCGGTTGACTCCATTCGTATTTGGAATCGTACGGAACCACCCTATGGGCAAAGATTGGATCAATTTCGACTTCGCCTGCTTGATGAAGATCGCGATGAAATCTGGTCGGTTGGGAATCTGCCGGCACCAAAACGCAGCACCGAAATTCTCGTGCCAAGTGGTCAAGCTAAAAATGATGCACTATCGGCCCTTGCAACACTCTCAAAAGTGGCAGGCGATCAGGAAGCTGTTGCCCAACTTATTCCATTTACTGAGGCATCGAATGATCCTGGGATTCGATTTGCAGCGATCAATGCAATCAATCAGATACCAACAGAACATTGGAAGGCAGATCACGGCCACTTGGAGCTCAAAGTGGTGCCCATGGAGGCAGTCCGCGGCAAGATGATCTACGACGTTCGCCGTTTTACGGTCAAGGCTGGCCAACCGGTCAGAATTGTGCTTCAGAATAATGATCTCATGGAGCACAATCTCCTAGTCGTGAAGCCAGGCGCTCTAAGGGAGGTTGGCAGTGGGGGCGATGCGATGAGTACCCTTGCAGACGGTCGTGAGAGAGAGTTTGTCCCAGATTCAGCTAACATCTTGCACGTGATGGGCTTGACGGCTCCGGGAGAATCGAAGGCTCTGGAGTTCATTGCTCCTGAAAAACCCGGCAAATACCCTTATGTTTGCACCGTCCCAGGGCACTGGAGGATCATGAATGGCGTCATGACGGTTGTTCGTTGATTCTGGCCACGCGTGTTAAAATCAAATCAATGTGATACTATGCGACGAACCGCTGAGGGACGCCAAAGCATCGGAGGCTTTAGGCAGCAGTAAATTCCTTCGCCAGGAATGCCTGACCAAATGGACGCGTGTCAGAAGGTTAGTCTCAAATGAAAACAGATGAACAACGATGGGATGTACTCGGTGCTCCACTAGGAAGTGTTGGATTGGTAGCTCATGAGCCGGTCTGGGCAGATCTTTTTAAGGAAGAATCCGCTCGTATTCAAAAGGGGTGCCAGCCGTATGTCATTGAAACAGAGCACATTGGTAGCACCGCCATTCCAAATTTATCGGCGGAGCCAATACTTGACATCATGCCAGGCATTGAATCACTTGATCATGCTCGCGAGGTAATACCCTTAATGAAAGATTTAGGATACGCCTGTCATGGTGAACAAGGTATTCCTGGGCGAAGATTCTTTTCTCGCAAAATAGAGGGCCAGGTCGTGGCCCATGCCCATCTCTTTGTGGTTGGTACCGATGCCTGGAATCAGCATATTGCCTTCCGTGATCTCTTATTAGCAGAAGGCAATGTTGTATCTTCTTATGAACAGTGCAAACAGGCCTTGGCTCAAAGTCATCAATCAGATCGCAAGAGCTATGCAGCTGGTAAGGTCGAATTTTTTCGATCGGTGGAAATAGAGACTTTTTAAGAAGCGATTATCTTCGCTAACAGAAGATCTCAGGGCTCTGTTTTTTCATTACTTGCAGGCGTTGCTTTTTGGGCTTCTGGCTTCTGAAAAATTAAGACATGTTGCCGTGGAAGATCGCTTTTTGTGGTGATCCATTTCAGACCAACAGCTTCCATCTCTCGTCGAACTTGCTTTTCAGTCATCTTGTGCAATGGCTTGATCATGACGGTGGGATCTTCTGCTCGGAATTCGACCAGCACCACTCGACCGCCTGGTTCGAGTCCAGTGATCATTGCGTCCATCATTTCACGTGGATGCGAAAACTCATGGTAGGCATCCACCATGAGCACTAAGTCGACCGAAGATTCTGGCAAGTTTGGGTTGGTGATTGTTCCTAAGACCGGTGAAATGTTCTCGATATTGGTGTCTGCCGCTCGTTGTTTGAGGATCTCAAGCATTTCGGGCTGAATGTCGACCGCCAGAACTTTACCCTTAGGGACTTTCTTAGCGATGGGTATCGTGAAATAACCAGAGCCGGCGCCGATATCGGCAACAACATCATCTGGATTCAGTTCTAACATTTGTATGAGAAGATCGGTGCGTTCCTCCTGCTGCCGCTCAGGTCGCTCGAGCCACTGCGCCCCGAGATGGCCCATGACCTGACTAATTTCCCGGCCCATATACACCTTGCCAATTCCATCAGGGGAGGGTTGGCATGATGTGTAATAAGATTCTTGAATCGCCCCCTGGGAAGTGGGTATGGTGGTGTCTTGAGCGTCCTGGTCAGCCCAAGCACAGTATCCTGCGACAAGAAAAAATGTCATGGAGCAGAGGGCTATTTGTTGTGGCAGTCGGTAAGGCATGCGAGAGCTCCAAAGTTGCAGATAGATCGGAAAGTCGAGATGCACATATTACATCCATCGCCGTTGGCTGCTCTATGCATTTTACTTTTTATCGCTCCTATGGCACAGGCTGATCAACTTAGTGACGAACCACTTTTCACGAAGGTCTCCTTTGATCAGTGGAATAAAGTTGGTCCAGCACACTTTGATTTCAGTGAAGGAGTACTGCATGGTTGGGGTCGTTTTCCGCGAAACAGTTTCTTAGTAAGTCCTCAGCAATACCGCGACTTCGAACTGAAGGTTGATGTAAAGGTTGAGGCAGGTAGTAATTCAGGAATTCAAATCCGCAGTCGGGTAGTAAATGATCATGTGGCCGGTTATCAGCTGGAAATTGATGGATCAGAAAGAGCGTGGTCTGGCGGACTTTACGATGAAGCTGGGGCCGGCTGGGTGCAATCATTGGAAGGGAA
>CALCOW010000069.1 GCA_937899935.1 uncultured Phycisphaerae bacterium | reverse complement strand
CTTCTGGATCTGGTGCCGCAATATGATGTGCATCACCCGTACAACCAAAGCCCAGTACCTCAGCGTAGATGGTGGCGCCTCGTGCTTTTGCTGCCTCAAGCTCTTCCAGTACCACCACTGCCGCACCTTCGGCAAGAACGAATCCATCCCGTTGTCGATCGAAGGGCCTTGATGCTCGCGTGGGGTCATCATTGCGTGTTGAGAGTGCCTTCATCGCAGAAAAGGCCCCGACACAGATTTCCGTGATAGCCGCCTCAGCCCCACCGGCAAACATGAGATCTGCATCACCCCGACTGATGCAATGATAGGCCTCACCAATTGCATGGCCCCCGGTGGCACAAGCAGTCGCTGGTGATGTATTTGAACCACAGAGGTTGTATTTAATTGAGACGTTCCCAGCAGCGGCATTGACCATAAGCTTGGGAACGGTAAATGGGCTCAGCCTGGTTGCCGACCCGCCACCCTTGAGAATCTTTGTCATGCCCTCAGCAACGGTAATAATGCCGCCCACGCCGCTACCGATAGCCACACCTCGGCTGTAGGGGTCACCCTTGTCGAAATCGATCCCCGTCGAGTCTGCTGCCTCCGTTGCCGCCGCCAAAGCCATGGCACAGAACCGGTCCATGCGTTTGACTTCCATCTTGGGAATATATTTCAGTGGATCAAAACAGCTAGCTTGTCCGGCAATCCGAACGGACCAACTTTCGTCCTGTCCGAAAGCATCGAGCATGCCAATGCCCGATACCCCATTGCATAAGCCATCCCAAATGTTAGAGACTTCGCAACCCAGATCACAAATGGCTCCGAGACCTGTGATGACAACGCGGCGCTGCTGTGTATTCGTCATCTGGACGTTCAATCCGCAGCCAGGCTTGACGCTGGCATTCTAGAGTAGGGAGCGACAAGTCAACATCTATCCCCACCAAACAAGGTCATAGGGCCGCGGCTACGTATGCTTACGAATTAGCCGCGGTCACGATGTAATCGATCGCTTGACCGACAGTCTGAATCTTCTCTGCTTCATCGTCCGGAATAGAAGTCTCAAATTGATCTTCGAATTCCATTACGAGTTCAACGGTATCCAGGCTATCTGCATTCAGATCATTGGCAAAGCTCGTGTCACGACTCACTTCACCTTTATCGACACCCATTTGCTCAGCCACGATTTCGATGACTTTTGCTTCAATTTCCGCTTCGGTCACGGCGATTCTCCTGCTGTTCGGCACCATCATGATTTGATTGGCTACCGCATTTTTCTTTGACGCAAAATATAGCGGGTATTAGGCCCGTTCTGCAATCTCACCCGCTCACGGGGGCCTTAATAGCTAAAAATCTAGCAAGACATGCCTCCATCGACCACCACCACCTGGCCTGTAATATATCCGGCCTCCTCTGAGGCGAGGAAGGAGACGACACTGGCAATCTCTTCCGAAGTGCCCATCCGGCGGGCTGGGATCTGCTTTGTCGCTTCATCGACAATATTCTGACCCAACGCTTCTGTCATATCAGTCAGAATGAATCCAGGGGCGACGACGTTGGCCAGTATGCCTTTGGCCGCAAATTCCTTTGCGATTGTCTTCGTCATACCAATCATGCCCGCCTTGGCTGCAGCATAGTTCGCCTGGCCAGGATTTCCCCGTATCGCTGTAACTGATGCCATATTGATCATGCGACCATAGCGATTTCGCATCATTGGCCGGGCTGCTGCCCGACAGGTCACAAACGCTGATCGCAAATTAACCTGCATTACTTGGTCATAATCCTCATCACTCATACGAAGCAGTAAGCCATCACGGTTGATACCGGCATTATTAACCAGAATATCCAGCCGCTCGTGTTTATCGGCGACCCGATCAACCATGGCTGCTAGTGCTTCGCCATCGCCAACATCACATGGCTCGACCTCACAACTACCTCCAGCACCGCGTATTTCTTCTGCGAGTGTCTCAAGATGATCAGCCGTTCGACTAACCAACACGGTGTGATGACCGTCCGCCGCCAATCGCTTGGCGACCGCTCGACCGATACCTCGGCTGGCTCCTGTGACGATGGCAACGCGTTGATCGATGGTTTGTTATCCAGCGTGGTGTAGTTCAGAGGACGTATGGGGAAAACCGAGCATACACGGTTCGGGACTGACTAAAGCTCCCAATCCACCTGATCAGATATCCCAAGAGCGGTGATTGTACACCCCCGAGCCAATGCTACAAGCCAGCCACAATATTGACTATCACCCCAATATGTCGGCGCTTGAGACGCTCAGCCATTCGGTGCGAATGATGGTCCATTGTTGTCTCGAGAAGGCCCACCACCCTTCCCGGGAGAGCCGCCGCCTTTGCCGCCTCCCCCACCTCCATTGGCGTCACTGGTACTGCCCTCATCCAAGTATTCTTCGAGGCTTACCAATTCGACATCTGGTTCCTCAGAGATTTCCAGTTCTTCTTGGATGATGTCATGCCACGACTCAATCCACTTACCCCAACCACCGGAAAGCTTGTTCATCATGTCTGGTGGTGTCCAGACAGATTCGAAAACAAAACCTTCGCCAGAGGTATCGTAGTACCACATCTGTGGCTGGAAGACGTAACCAACTTGATAAACAACGAGCAGGCACTTTTGTCCATTGGTCGGACTGATTCCAGACTGGAGTTCAATCATACGTAGCTCGTCACCTAGACCATTCCATTGGTCATTCTTCGTGAGCTGGTCCAGTTCAAGTTGATCCACCAAAGTCAATTGAGAGCGAAGCGCATCGACATCGCCTTGCGCGAATGCATTGACAAATAGGAGTATCGCTTTCCGCTCTTCTGTATTGAATGGCGCATCATCTTCTTGCCAGACAATTCGCTCATCAGTTCCCAATTGATTTTGAAGCGTCGTAATGGGAAGGACTGGTGGTGGTGGTGGTGCCAATGGTGCTTGGTAGGTGACAGGTGCTGGCTTCGCTTTCTCTTCTTTGCCACCACAGCCAGCCAAAAGCATGGCCATGAGTCCTGTGGCAGAACTCACTACAACGAGTTTCGCGAATGGATGAATACTTTTAATCTTGCGGCTGATCATAACTTACCACCTTTATTGATCGATCAATTCGTCGCATCAAACCTCGAAGGACGGTGCCCGGCGCCAACTCTGCAAAACCCTCTTGGCCACTCTCAATGATATGTCGACAACTCTGACTCCAGCGGACTGGGGACGTTAACTGTTGGACGAGTCGCTCCCGTAAAAGTTCCGAATCATCTGGATCGTGCAGCTGAGCCGTCACATTGGACCAAACTGGTTTGGTCAAGGGCTCGATCGTACTTGAGGCTAGTGCCGAGGCCAACCCCACAGCCGCTAACTCCATGAGAGGGCTATGAAAGGCCCCTGCCACGGTCAGCGGCGTCGCTCGGAGACCCTGCTCAGAGGCAAGTACGGCTGCTTTCTCACAAGCAGAGGCTTGTCCTGAAAGCACAATTTGGCCCGGGGCGTTGAAATTCGCCGGCACCAAAATGGAGCCGTCCGCCGCAACTTCATCACATAAAGAAACCGCCTGATCTTCATCTGCCCCGATCAATGCCAACATACCACCATCGGACGCCTCTGCCGCTTGTTGCATGAGGCGACCACGCTCTGTCACAAGCCTCAGCCCCTGCTCAAAGTCAAATGCACCAGCCAAATGCAGAGCTGTGTATTCACCTAAGGACAAGCCCGCTAGACAGCCGATCTCTGGTTGCTGCCCCAACTCAATAAGTGCACGATGACTGGCAACGGAGCAGGTGTAGATCGCTGGCTGACTCACACTGGTCTTATTCAACTCTTCCGCTGATCCTTCGAAACACAGCGTGCTCAAGGGTCGTGAAAAGACACCATCTAGAACTTCATCTGCCTGCTTAAAGATCGCAGCTGCTGCTGGAGATGACGCAAACCATTTCGCGCCCATACCCACAATCTGTGCTCCTTGCCCAGGGCATAACACGGCTGTAGACGTCAATTTATTCCCCTTTCAACTGACTCTTTCAGACTCGCCACATGTTGACAGCCCAAGTCAATCCACCACCAACAGCAATGAAGAGCACAACATCGCCCTTCTTAACTTTGCTGGCGCGCCATAAATCATCCAAGCATAAGCCAACCGATCCAGCGGATGAGTTCCCGTAGTACTCAATGTTCATATGCACGCGATCTGCAGGCAGTTCGAGCTTCGCAATTGCTGATTCAATAATGCGAGCATTCGACTGATGGCACACAAAATGGTCAATTTGATCAGCCGTCATGCCGGTTTCCTTGAGGGCTGCATCGATAATCTCAACAAGCTTTGGGACGGCAAACTTGTACACTTCTCGGCCAATCATTCTCAACTTACCGAGCTCAATATTATCTGTTGCCGGGTTCGCGCAAACTTCGTTTTCTCGACGAGGAATGTAAAGGCACGGCCACTGAGAACCATCGGCTTGCATTGACTGATAAAGGCTGCCTCTCTTTGGATCCTCATCTCGTTCGAGCAGAACGGCACCAGCTGCATCACCAAACAAGATCGAAACCCCGCGATCCTCGTAGTCAATAAGCGTACTCATGCAATCACAGCCAATGACCATAATGCGCTTATAAAGACCGGAGCGTATCAGTGGATCGGCAACGTTTAAGCTGTAGACAAAGCCAGAGCAAGCTGCCACGAGGTCAAAGGCCGCCGCCGGCACGGCTCCGATCGCCGCCGCCACTCTGCAACCATTTGAAGGGCATGTCATCTCGGCACTAACCGTAGCATTGATGAGTAAGTCGATTGTTGAAGGATCGATGCCAGCATCATCAACCGCCCTCTGAGCGGCCTCAACTGACAACGTATAGGTACCTTCCGTTGGCTGATCTACGATTCGGCGCTCACGAATACCCGTCCGTGTGACAATCCACTCATCACTTGTTTCGAACATCTTCTCAAGATCTTGATTGGTGAGTCGCGCATCAGGCACTGCGGATCCAACACCCGACATTTGCACCCCATAGCTGGGCTTACTCATGCAACAACTTCTTCTTCAGATTGGCTCAGATATTCACTAATTGCGACATTAATATTTTGAGCGACCAGCCTTCTTGCTGCTCGTACTGCGTTGGTGATGGTACGAGCCTGACTTGACCCATGACAGATCAGACAAACACCATTGACGCCCAACAGTGGCGCTCCACCATACTCATGGTAGTCATATTTAGCGTAGAGCTTTCGAACAACCGCTTGAAACTCTGCATTCAACTCTTGCGAGAGACCACCCATTTCTGCGGCCATCTGCTTCATGATTGAAGTCGAAAGTCCCTCAGTCAGCTTGAGAACGACATTTCCAACAACGCCGTCTGTGATCACCACATCAGCTTCGCCCTCAAACAGCCCACGACCCTCGACAGATCCAATGAAATTCAATTCACTGACCTGGAGAAGCAGTTCGCGAGCGGCCTGAACATCCTTGGTACCTTTTTGTTCCTCGCCACCGACATTGAGCAGCGCCACCCTTGGGTTGTCTATACCAAGCATGCTGCGAGCATAAAGCCCCCCCATCAGACCATACTGCGCCAGGTGCATTGGTTTGGGTTCAATGTTAGCGCCAACATCGATGACTGTTAAAGCGCCACCAAAAGTTGGAAGCACGGCTGCAATACCGGGTCGGGTCACATGCTTGAGTCTTCGCATGTGCATCTGTGCTGCTGCAACGAAGGCGCCTGTGTTCCCCGCCGAAAGAACGGCATCAAGTGGATTTTCAGCACGGCGCCCAGCTGATTCAGCTAAACGCACCAGTGAACTATCTGGCTGACTACGTACCGCTTCAACGGGCGGATCATCCATCCCAATAATTTGTGATGTGCCAACTACCTCGATCTGCGAACAGTCGACTTCTGATTTTTCCAGATGATCAGTAATCAGGCGTTCATCGCCAAACAGAACTAACGCGTCACCTGGCTCAATCTCAGCCAGCGCTGCCACGGAACCATGAAGGATCGCGTCGGGCGCATTATCGCCTCCCATGACATCGATCCCAATACGCATGGTTTACTCATCTCCGCTAGTGGTCACCTGAAGACCTGGTCGGGCATAGCCACAAGACCGGCAAGTTCGATGCGGCAATTTTGCGGCGCCGCAACTGGGACAGGTTGTCGACTGACGTGGATTAATCGCATGATGCGAACGACGCTTGCGCTTACGGCTGGGAGATGTTCTAAAAGCTGGAACGGCCATCTGATTACCTCATGAGTATGGGACCGCTCAAACACACGGCGGCGAACCCGGACAAGCCACTGTACGAAGGGGCTTGACCCATGTCAAACGATCAAAAAAGCGGTTTTAAAAGGGCCCCATCAGATCCTCTGGATCAGGTCAAGCCAGTTACCAAACATGAACTCCAGCCGCTGGCTGAGCAAGGCAATACGCCCCATCACCGTAAAACCAAACATCGCACCGAAAGCCACCATCAGGAACCAAATGCCAACCTTAGCGGTCCGGCCCACGATGCCCCGATGTTCTACTGAGAAGAAGAAGTAGACGAGGCCCGTCAGCGTCGCCAGGGTGATCACAATATTGCTAAATGAGGCCCAAATGGTCAGCCAGGCACTCACACCCTCGACGGTACCACTGGCAGAAACCACTTCAACGGGAACATAGAGGGGTATCACACCTGCCGCAATCTGACCCAGGAAGTCGGCCTCGAGGTAGCCAATCAGACGGAAGCCAGCAGTGACCCCGATGAAGAAAGCCAGGGGCCAACGGCTGATCCAGCCGCCCTTGGGTGCCAATCGCCAGAGCAGTAAGACGATCATGATCAGGGGAATGATGTAGATATAGTCTGGAGCTTGATCGGCCTTCAATCCTGGCACGAGGGATTCACGCATGGCCCCTGGAAACAGCACAACCAACAAGTTCTTGACGAACGTGGTCCAGAATCCAGCCACCATCACATAGCCCGCAGAAGCACCGATGACAACGGCCTCGGCAACCTTATAAAAAGGGTTGTCTCGATAGAGGAATGACATGATGGCCAAGGTGAAGAAAGCCGCAATCCAAACCCCAAGGGTGCGTTGCCAACTCAAGCCAACTTCTGGATAACGTTCAAGAGCACCAACCCTCATGCTTAGATCAGTTTTTTGAGTGTCATTGATCAAACCGTCTTGGGCAGCCACGTCGATTTGTCGCTTCGCGTCCACCGGATCAAGCACCAGAGAAGGATCCAACCCCGCTGATTTAAATGCTGACTGAATCGGCAGAACTTCCATACTGATGTCGCGATAGGTCGTCCAGGGCTCAAGCTTCTTGATGACCTTCTCTTGACCAGACTGAACTTCCTTGAGATCAGGATCTTCGGCAAGATTTACCCAACGTGTCTCTGGTTCGGTTTTGGCATCTTTATCACTTGGCTGCGCCGGGGCGTCGGAGGATTGAGCAGGCCCCACCTCAACAAACTCATAATCTGTACCCGCGACATAGGTCATCGACATATTCGTGGTAAAGAAACGCCATCCAAGAGCGCCGACACCAATAACGAAGATGATGGTCCAGATGAGTTTCTCGCGATTCATCGCTCTTCACCTCGCCTTCGGCCAACGAAGTAGAGGATGTTGCCCAGAATGATTAGTGCCACCATCAACGCATGTCCGACCAACTGTGGCCCCATCCGCTTCTTGGCCTCTTGCGCATCAGGATTGTCATTAATGTGAGGGAAATTGTCATCGAGAATCTGCTCGTATTCCGCAGCACCCTTAATGGCGCCGAGCAAACCGATCAACTGATCCGGAATGTAAGCTACGAGCTGTGTGGCCTGCACACCAGTGACGCCGGCGACGATCGGAATGTCGTATGGAGTGCCGGCATATTGCACCCATTGCTTGGTACCAGGATCACCCGCTGAGATGCTGACAATCAGATCCATCTGTTGGATGTTTCTGATATTCCTGCACATGGGAATGTCATTGAAGCTGGTTCCCTGTTGATCTGTGATAAACAGCTTCGGCAAGTCGGTCACGATGACCGTGATCACTGCTTCAGCTCCGGGCTTGAAACCCAGGTTGACGTAATCCTCACCGTACTTGTAGTGCGGATATTCTTCCATCAAGATGCGCGCCCCAGCAATATCAATCATGGGCTCACCCAACGGCCACAGGGCCATGTAGTAGAGCTTGTGATTCTTTTCAGCGCACTGGCGCGTAAATGCTTTGGCCATGGGCTGCAACTCACCCATTGAACCTGGGTCGTAGTCATACGCCATCAATATTCGAGAGCCATCGGGAAGGTCTTCGATCGCCTGGTAAATATCTTTAACCATGGGTGACGTTTCTTCAGGGAACGTCAAGTTTGTCAAAATTGGTATCGCCACAGCCAATCCCATCAGTAGGAAGACCCAGCGGCGATCGAGATTTTTGAGAAACTGGTACATAGTTCGTTCGTTCGCTCTTCCCTGCGATTAGTCCTGTCCTAGATAAGAGCGATCAACACCCAAAAGAATCTTAAGAGATACCGATACAACACCCAAAGCGATGCCAATCAAGATGGCTCGACCGGCGCCCTTGGTCGGCCCATCAAGCGCCAGCCATTCGGTAAGTCGATCGATACGTAGTGTTCGCCAATCTTCCACGGTCGTTGCGATATTGAAGAAGTCGCAGATATCAACCATCGTTGGCGGAATCCAAGCTGAAAGCCACACACCTGCATAAGTACGACCAAGCAGCACAATGAATGCGGTCACTAACAACAAGGTTGCTTCGAAGTTCTTGGCCCTAAAAGCACGGAAGGCCGCGGAAGCAACATAGAAGGCCAGCATTGCAAACATTGTTGAGGTCAGTGGATAGATCACATACTGGTAAATCCACCAGAACCCAGCACCTTCTTCAAGATAGTTTCCGGCCCACGCATATTCAGGGTACATGGGGTTGGGGTGCACCCCGACCTCAAGCAGCCCAATGACCAAGGTGATCACGAAGCTCAGAATGATGATCACCGAGTACATCCATCCTGGACGCTGACCTGATATTTTTTCGAGGTGCAGTTTGAGCAGGTTGCCGCCACCAAGAACAAAGGCGCCTACGGCCAGAATATCGAACCAAATCATCCCTTTCTCGCCCCACGATTCTGTGTAGGGGACAAAGGTGGAAAGGATCACGACAAATCCAGCAACAATGGCGATTAAGAGTGGGATGGTGCGCTTCATGCGTCAATGCCTCCACTCTCAAGTGCATTTTGGTTGAGTTCAAAATCTCGCTGTCGCTGCAGCAGTTCTTCGAACCACTGATCACTTCCTTTTTCAACAGAGGTCATCGTCAGTCCGTCGCTGCCCAGAATATTCCCGTCAATGTACTGACGTACGTCTTTGATACTAGTCATGTCTGGCCAGATGACTTCCAGTGTGGCAAAGATGACACCTATCGTCAGTAAACCACCGCCAAGCAACTTGCCGACATCCTGCCCCTTGAGCGAACCAAGCTGCTGTGGATCGCCAGACAGATAGGCACTCGCAGCAAAAAACTCTTCACCGATCAGTGTGTAATCACAGGCGGCAACAAAGAAAGGCAACTGTGATGGCATGGCCGTACCGGCAACCTGAATAGCACCGATGTGGTTCCCTGTTTCTGCAAGAATCAAAGACTCAGCGTAGAACGCACCCATATAAATACAGGCCGCCGGTTTGTCCCGCACCATGGTGCCGGTCACGCCAGCAACGTAACCAAACTGCTCATCAGTCAGGTAATAGATCCGATCTTCCTGATAGGCATCAGGGCGGCCAGCGGCGAGGTATGCCTCTTGTACCGTTTCTCTCGCGGTGGTCATCACCAACGCACGGGCCGTTGGTACTTCAAGTGTGGCGCCATACTCCGCTGCTGTACGGGCGACGCGTGAAAGCACGGTCAAACCAGCAAGCGTCTGAATATCGTTGATATCCAGAATGCCGTTAATAAACAGGATTGGTCGGCCCATCTCGGTGGCTCGACCGACTGCTTCATCGACGGCGCTGAGACCTGCAATCTGTCTTACCTTGAGCTCTTTGCCACTACGCGCTAAGCCAATATAGAAAATGATGAACGCACTAATGAACAGGAGAATCAATCCCATCCACGATTTCTCGTAATCAAACCACTGCATGACTGCTGCAACTGGATAGGCCATGACGGTCATTGCAGATGATCCAGCTTCTGAATCAGCTGTGACAGCATAGATATAGGAAACACCTTGTTTGACGTTGCTATCGGTGAACGTAGTTACGCCGTAGGTTTGCGTGCCAATCTCAGTGTACTCATCAGTACCGTCAGCCAAACGACGGTAGATGGTGTATTGCGTGACCTGTGCTGGGGTATCCGTACTGAGGTCTGGCATGGCACTGGCCGAGGGGTCATTGGCAGAGAGTCTCCAGTAGACCTCAATCGCCTCACCCTTATCACCATCAACATCTACTGCATTGATCTCGCTTGGAGGCGCCGGAATACCGCCAGCTGGATTCTGGGCATTTGATAAGCCGCTGAATACAGCAACTACAGCCAACATAATGGTGGCCAGTGCAGACAGCGGCAAAGTAAACTGAGTCTTCATCCGTGGGAGGGGCTTTACAAACAAAGGGGAAAAACACTCATCTGACATATCAACTACAGAACTTGATTAGCGGCTTTTTAGCCCTCAATCAACTCCACGTTGGCCCGTGGAATCACCACACTCTCCCCGGAATCGAGCTTGACTTCAAGTACACGAGCTTTTGAGCCCGATCCAAGCACCGCTGGCTGGTGCGGCAATCCTGATACTTGACCAATCACACCGAAGTAAGGATCACGGATGATTCGTACGGGACGGCCAGGCTCCAAAAGGCCCTCAACCTGCCCCTCTGAGCCTGAAACGGGATTTTCATCGCTTCCCGCTGGCACAATGATCTCCGGCCGCATGACGCCAGCTCTGATCTGCGTGGCCCCATTAACCGAGGCTTGGCAGCCCTCGCGGGCCTTGAGCAAGTCATAGCTACGGCCAGCCATCGCGATATCACCGAAACCTTCAGTGATCACCAGCGTAATGCCCTTTCTTTCAGAACCTGTGATTGCCACACCCAGGTCATAGCCAAGAAAATCCCTTAAGTCTTGATCATCCATGCCACCAGAAACAACGGCGGCAGCGCCGACCTGAAGGGCACGTTCGATGGCTGCATCCGTCATCTGGCCTCCGCCAACAACCACACAACCTTTCATATCATCGGTGATCAGATCAGGCGTCAACTTTTGGTCATGTCGCTCACAGGCCATACGAATACTGCCATTGGTTTCACCGCCAATTCCAAAGATGCCTTGTAGATAAGTACCCTTGGTTTCAACCACGCACCCTTCCTCCGGCAGCACTTCCACAACACGGCCTGATACATAGGCCTTCACCTGAATGGGAATGGCTGGTCCGCGCAGAATGAGTTGGCCCGTGACTTCAGACACGGTCTCAATGGTTCCGGTGTAAGGCGATTTCTGAGACTTCTTCATCATCCCAAAGATGCCCTTGGTCTGGGCTAACACTTCACCTTCCTTGACCTGGTCACCTTCACTCTTCACAAGGCATTCCGGCACATCAGAAGGTGGCAGCGATAGAAGGTTCGCCAAATTAACTGGATACACATCACCGGGCATCTCTGTATGCGCCACGACGTCATTGGCATCGACTTCTTGGCCGACTTCCACGAGCACATCGCCCTTAATGGGAAGCATTCTTTTGCATCGATGGTCGAGCCAAGAGCTCACTTTGAGTCCTGGTGTATAAGCATGTGCCATATCGAAATCACTCCTGGAGTGTCATAAATCGTTTATTAAACCGTGGCTGGAATTGCCTCTTCAACTTTTGGATACAGTTCAAGTTCATCGACCCAACCGCCAATCGCGCCCTTACAGGCCGCACGCTCTTCAGGCAGGGCCAGTGGTCGTCCACGGCCATCAAGAATCAAACCAACCGTACCTCCACGAACCTCACCGCTCATCTTCTTGCCTGGGCCAGCCCCAAGATCAAAACCACGGGCAGGATCACAGGTAATGGTGGCTGTTTGATCTGGTCCAAGACGAATGAGCTTCATCTCTCCGAAGTTCATCTCACCCGACTCACTGATTCCCTCACCGTTGAGCTCCCAGCTAAAGCACTTCTTACCTGGCTTACCAAGTCCCTTCGCTGCGACATTGGTGCCCAAGTAGACCAAACAGTCTCGTTCAAAGACTTCCATAGCAGCCTTTGGATGGACTGCCGCAAGCACACCGAGGTGCGGCATCATAAAGATAGAGTCCTTGGCAAGCTTAGTAATGCCTTCTGGCTCAAATGCATCGACCAACATCATCGCTGTTTGTTCCATGCGTGGTGCATGACTCAACACGCCACCAGATGCAACAAGTAAGTTCAGCGCCATATTGTCGACGATCGTCTGCCCACCAACCTGTTGGCTGAATGTATCTCCAACCGTGCGCTGCTGTTGAACACCCTTAAGCGTGGTCGCAAATTCTTTATGCTGTTGATAAGCCAATCGCAAGGCCTCACGAGCCACTGCTTGCTCGAAGACCAATGCTTCATGTGACTGCGGAATAGTCGTGGGTCGAATCATCTTGTTCTTAACGCGGTTGCGTAGCTCACGTTCATTCATATCAAAATGAACCCACCGCAAGACACTGGGCATGGTGGCTTCCGCACAAACATTAGAAATCGAGTAGCTCATGCCCAAATTCGCACTGACGGTTCGATTAAATGTCTTGTCAAAAACACTGAAGACGTCGGTGGTGGCCCCACCAATATCAACACCAACCACATTGATGCCCTGATCCTTGGCGATCTGCTGCAAAATGTCGCCAACCGCCCCTGGCGTGGGCATAATCGGCGCATCGGTCCAGTTCATGAGCCGGTCATAGCCAGGAGCATGCGCCATCACGTGCTCCAGAAAGACATCGTGAATCTTGTCCCGGGCAGGGCCCAAATTCTCGCGTTCAAGCACCGGCCGCAGATTTTCGACCATCTCTAGGTCAATCCATCCTTCATCGAGCACCTCGCCAACCTTCTCTTGAGCGGCTGCATTTCCGGCATAAATGATGGGCATCTCGTACTCGCTACCGAAACGTGGTTGAGGGCGTGCCGGCGCAATCAGCTCTGCCAATTCAACGACTTTTTCAGTGGTCCCACCATCAGTACCGCCCGACAATAAAATCATGTCAGGTCGCAGTTCACGAATACGTTGAATCTGTTCATGTGGGCGACGCTTATCGTTTGACGATATTACGTCCATCACAATAGCCCCCGCACCCAACGCGGCACGTTTTGCACTGGCGGCCGTCATTTCAGCAATCACGCCAGCAACCATCATTTGCAATCCACCACCTGCGCTTGAGGTGGAGATATAAATATCACACCCCTCCGTATCAGTTGCCGGTTGGATGATGCGGCCGTTCTCGTCAACCAACTTACGACCTGCCAACTCACCAATTTCCGTAATAGAGTTCACCGCACCGATTGTGACATCTGCAAATGGCTGCTCAACAGTTGTTGGGGCTTCCCCACGCTGCGTCTGTCGGTAGACACCATCGACGAGTTCAATGAACACCGCCTTGGTCGTCGTACTACCACAGTCAGTGGCAAGAATAATCTTGACCTTATCCGTATCAATCTTGATCGTTTCGTGGGACGTTGCCTGCGACATCGTCGTCCTTTCCTTGTGGATCCTTGTTCTCTGGGATCTGCTTCTGGCGGGTCCTATTGCCCGATTTATCTGACTCTAACTCTGCCTCAATTTCCTCAAGCCTGGTGAGAATGTACTCAAATGAACCGCGATGTTCGACAAACTCTGCAAAATGACGGAGCCCGTCGGTGTCCGTCACCGTTGCCAGGATAGGCCGAAAGAAATGCATTGCCTGGGAACCAAGGTAGTTCAAAGGGCGACTCATCTGCAAAGCCACGATGGCTGGCGTCGTCAATCCTCGGCGGACAACCGCCCGACAGACCTTATCAATGACCAAACGCTGTTCCTCGGTTGGCTCTTGCGGCCCCGGTGGATCAACCGCAAATGCATTTTTGATCCAGCTCATACAGTTTGTTCCTTCTGCATGTAGCTCTTGATCATTGATACCACAGGTTCCCTTTTGTTTGGAAAGACCAAGTGCAGTCCAGAAAATGCATCGAAGCGACTACGCCGAGCTCGAGTTGAAAGAAACCCACCCGCGTCATCATGTACGAAACGTCTTAGTTGTCGCCATTGATATCGCTTGCGCGTCATCGGAAAGATGGCAGTAATGCCACCCTGATCAATAGTGAAGGTGCTCGGAAAAAAGAACCTGTTCAGGCTCATCACAAGCACCACCACGGCACCCAATCCAACCCAGGGCGCCCATGCTGGAGAATCAACCCAGTTTGAAATAAGCCATCCAACACAGATGATCACTGCCAATGCAATAAGAGCAGCCGGCCAGCGCTGCCGCGCGGGGTGCACCTTCCAGGTATACGTGTTGTCCTTTTCCACATCTGTCATTGCTTTGGGCTCTGCCTGCAGATCACTCTGTCATTGCGGGTCTTGACCGCGTAGTTTAGCAACTTGGCTTTCTCATCGCCCCGAAAAAGGTGGCTGCTCCCAGCTTTAGAGAGGCACAATGGTCGCTGTTGCGGAGTCCAGTTCGAGCACCTGCCCATCGCTTACTAACCGGAGCGTCCCTGTAGGATCAGTGGCTGCCACAATCCCCTCATGTTTTTGTTTCCCAGCGGTCACGGTCACCTGCTGACCACGCAAAGCATCGCGATCAGCCCAATGATCGCGCAATTTCAGCAACGGGTCGTTCAAACGATGATCAAGTTCCTGAAGGAGAAGCTGGCAGACCCGAATACGTTCCACCTCACAACCTAACTGACGCAAGCTCGCGGCCCTTTGAGACAATGCTTCGGGCCACTGTTCTTGGCCTACGTTGATACCGATACCAACAATCGATACGCCTTCTGTCCGCTCGATCAGAATGCCGGCAAGTTTCCTTCCAGACAGAACCCCTGCTTGTGAGCCTACTAAAACATCGTTCGGCCACTTCAGTGCCATCGGTATATTGGTGATTGACTCTAATGCCAATGCCGTCGCCACTGGAGCAGCTAAAGGCAGAACGCCGCCCGGATCTCTTAAGACAAAACTCATGGCAACGCCCTGATCCCGCGTATCTAACCAGGTGCGACCTTGTCGTCCTCTCCCCGAGAGTTGACGACCTGCGGCGACCACAAGACCTGCTTCTGATCCCAAAAGTCGACACGCCTCTTGGGTGGAGTCTGTTTCAGCAAGTACGACAACACGATTAAAGAACGTGCTCTCAGTTGCAATAGCTTCGAGCACGTCAGCCCATTGATCCAATGGCACCGCATCTGACATCAACGCGCTCCTGATCTCAAGGCCGCCTTCGGGTCAATATCAAATCCAATGTCCAGCCATTGAGCACTATGTGTAATCGCGCCTGTCGAAATTCGATCAACACCACTCTCTGCGAGCTCTGCGACATTGGCTAATGTGACATTGCCTGTCGCCTCAAGTTGTAGATGACTTCGAGATTGATCTCGTAATGCGACACAATCAGCAAGTCGATCCACTGACATATTGTCGAGTAGTGCGATATCAACAAGACCATCTTCAACATCTAACAGAGCCTTAAGCTGATCAAGCGTGTCAATTTCGACCGACACGAACTTCAACGGCCTTGATCGGCGCGCCTCACGAGCTGCCGTTCTTACTCGATCAGCCAAATCCGTCACTTTGATTCCCGCAAGATGATTGTCTTTGAACATCGCCGCATCAGCCAAGCTCATTCGATGTGGTTCGCCGCCTCCACAGATCACCGCATATTTCTGCCACGCTCGTAAACCGGGAATTGTTTTCCGTGTACCGCAAATCACTGCCTTGGTGTGAGCAACAGCCTCCACAAATTTTGATGTGAGGCTGGCAACACCGCTACCAAGGCAGAGTAAATTCAATACGCTGCGCTCAAGCTCGAGCGCCACGCCGCTCTTGCCGGTGACCAGAGCGATCTCTTGACCAGCGGCGACGCGATCGCCGTCGGCCAAGGCTGGTTCAATTGAGATATCGCTCGACCACTTGGTTTGTCCAATCGCCTTAATCAAAGGCTGGAGCCCCGCCAGAACGCCACTCTGCCGTGCCACAAATGAACCAACCAACACCTCTAAAACACCAATCATGCTTTGCGTTGTGACATCTCCCAATTCAATCTCATCTTCGGCAAGGGTGCGATTGAGCAGATCGCTGGTCACCTCCACTGATAACAGCTGCGCCTCGGCTCTTTGAATGACATCAGAAAGAGCCCCTGGCTTCGGGGCTGAAGAGATCGAGTCGAGAGGCCTACTTGCATCTGACATTGATTGCAGCCTATCGTCTGCTGCGGAGCCCGTCACCACAGGCCCAAGGTTGATTGACTGGATTGAGGCATCGGGCCTCGTAGCAGGTCCTTGGTTTGGCATTTCCTCGTGGCCCAAGACAATGGCCAGGGCGAAAATAGCCAACGAGGTCTTCGCACGCACCATCTGGAGCAAGGCTATGACTGAGCACGAACCCACGATCTTCGACCAAATCATTGCCGGCAATATTCCTTGTCATCGAGTGTACGAGGATGAGCATGTTTTTGCGTTCTTAGATATCAACCCACTCTCAGTGGGACATGTGCTCGTCATTCCTAAGGAACGCGCCGCACAGCTCCACTTACTCAGTGATGATGCAGCTGCGGCACTCGGCCGCGTTCTGCCTCGGCTTTGTCGAGCCGTGCTGAAAACCACCGGCAGCGAGGCCTATAACGTCTTACAAAATAATGGCGCCGATGCCCATCAAGCTGTCTTCCATGTTCACTTTCACATCATCCCCAAATTGCCAAAAGGACCTGGCTTAGGCCTGCAATGGACAACACAAGAACTCGAAGGCGGCGAAGATTTGGCCGCTGCGATTACTGCCAACATTGAGGAGTCGTAACAAACACGAGCATTACTTCTCAAGTGTCGCCTGAGCTGCAACTAAACGAGCGATGGGAACACGGAATGGTGAACAACTCACATAATCAAGACCGACCTGGTCAAAGAAGCGAATAGAGGCAGGATCGCCTCCATGTTCACCACAGACACCAAGCTTCATTGATGGATGCACTGCTCGACCGCGTAAGACCGCGTCACTCACAAGCTGACCAACGCCAGCGACGTCAATCGATTGGAATGGGTCTTTTTCAAGCAAGCCTCGCTCCAGATAGTCAGGCAAGAACGTGCCAATATCGTCTCGACTAAAACCGTAGGTCAATTGCGTGAGATCATTCGTGCCAAAACTAAAGAAGTCTGCATACTGAGCAACACAGTCAGCGGTCAAGGCCGCCCGCGGAATCTCGATCATCGTACCGATCGGAATATCTAATTTGCCTGAGAACTTCTTTGCCTTCTTAACGCGCGCAATCACTTCTTCAACTTGACTACGAAGTGTTTCCAATTCCTGTTCCATACCCACTAAAGGAATCATGATTTCCGGGTGAGCCGCAACGCGTTTCTTCTTACAAGCAATCATGGCTTCCACAATTGCGGTGACCTGCATCTCTAGTATCTCGGGGTACGTCACAACAAGGCGGCAACCACGATGCCCCAGCATTGGGTTAAATTCATGGAGTTCCTCAATTCGCTCGCGGAGGCGCGACATTGGAATGCCCATTGTCTTCGCGAGGTCTTTCTTGGTGGATTCTTCTCGTGGCAAGAACTCATGCAAAGGAGGGTCCAGCAAACGTATCGTGACTGGAAGCCCCTTCATCGCCGTAAAAATGCCAACAAAGTCACGCCGTTGATAGGGCAATAATTTCTTGAGCGCACGGCGTCGAGCTGGTTCTTCGTCAACAAGAATCATTTCACGCATCGCCTTAATGCGATCTCCCTCAAAGAACATATGTTCCGTTCGACAAAGACCGATGCCCTGCGCACCAAAGTCACGGGCACGTTTTGCATCGGCTGGTGTATCTGCATTGGTGCGCACTCTTAACCGACGCACATCATCCGCCCAACGCATCACGGTCGAAAAGTCACCTGAGAGTTGCGGAGCGCGTGTCGCGACTTCACCGTCCATCACTTCACCAGTCGATCCGTCAATAGAAAGTACTGACTTATGGTTGTACTTTTTACCCTCAATGGTCACGGTCTTCGACTTTTCATTAATTCGGAGTGCACTCACCCCAGCCACACAACATTTGCCCCAACCACGGGCTACGACGGCGGCGTGCGAAGTCATGCCACCAGTTGAAGTGAGGATGCCTGCTGCGTGGTGCATCCCATCAACATCTTCTGGAGAAGTCTCATTTCGCACCAGCAATACCGACTCACCGTCCTGCGTGCGCTGCACCGCTTCTTCAGCCGTAAACGCCAGTTTACCCGTCGATGCTCCTGGCGATGCCGGCAAACCAGTCGCCAGGACCTTGGCTGACTTCTTTGCTTCCGGCGCAAAACTCGGCAGCAGCAACTGAGTCAGATCGTCTGGTGCCACGCGCTGGAGCGCTTCCGCTCGCGTAATTCTCTTCTCTCGAACCATATCAACAGCGATCTTCAGTGATGCAGCACCGGTCCGTTTGCCGTTTCTGGTCTGAAGCATAAACAGACGTTCACGCTCAATGGTGAACTCGATGTCCTGCATATCGTGGTAGTGATCTTCGAGAATCTTCTTGATCCCCATCAGCTGGTCATACGCCTTGCGGTTCCATTTTTTCATCTCCGGAAGCGGTTTCGGTGTACGAATGCCCGCAACCACGTCTTCACCCTGTGCATTGATGAGAAACTCACCAAAGAACTTGTTCTGGCCAGTGGACGGATCTCGTGTGAAGCCAACCCCAGTTCCGGAATCATCACCCATATTGCCGAAGACCATGACTTGAACGTTCACAGCGGTCCCGATAAGGCCAGTGATCTCATTGATTTGTCGATAGCGAATCGCTCGGACGGAATTCCATGACTTAAAAACAGCCTCAATTGACAAAGCGAGTTGCTTATATGGATCCTGTGGAAAGGCGCGGCCAACCTTGTTGCGATACACCTTCTTGTACGCCTCACATAATGACCGCATACCCTCCACGGGTACATCAGCATCATTGTCGACTTTGTAGCGCTTCTTGATTTTGGCAAACTCGAGTTCAAAGAGATGATGATCTACACCCATGACAACATCACCGAACATATTGATCAGTCGCCGAAAAGCATCCAGAGCGAACCTCTCATTTTCAGTCTCCGCTGCAAGGCCCTTGACCGCTTTATCTGTGAGACCCAAATTAAGCACCGTGTCCATCATGCCGGGCATCGAAACCGCCGCCCCACTACGCACTGAAACAAGCAATGGATTTTTGTTGTCACCGAATCGCTTGCCGGTCTCCTTCTCCAGAACACCAACTTGTCGACGAACTTCCTCCATCAAACCAGCGGGTAATTTCCCACCAGCCTTGTCGAAAGCAGCGCAGGTGTCTGTGGTAATGGTGAAACCCGGAGGCACCGGCAGGCCAATCGTCGTCATCTCTGCCAGGTTAGCGCCCTTGCCACCAAGCAGCTGCTTCTGACCACCATCACCATCAGTGCGACGGGGACCAAATGCATAGGTCATGCGGCTTTTTCGACCTGCTGACCTTCTGTTGGACGTCTTCTTCTTTCGGACCGTTGCCTTACGTCTTTTCACAGTTGTGGCCATCTCGATTGAGGCTCCTTGGCAGGGTCTGAGGAAGTGAGTCAGAGAACGACTCGATTTAAGGGCGATACATCAAAAAGATCTTTCTCTTGCGCTGCTGCCCCAGCACAATCGGAAGAAGGGTCTGGCAGTGTAACAAGGTCGCCACCATGCCAAATGCAGATACATACGGCGAGGCATGCTGGATTTGACCGTCTGGCCCGTATGATGGTGCGATGCCCGAATCGGCAAAAAAACTTCCCTGGCATGGTGATCCAGAAAAGGTGGTCGCTCACTGGCCTGAACACTGGCCTCTGGCCTTAACCACTTTTGTTGACCAACGTGAAAAGAGTGGCACTGGTGATTTCTCCCGTGACCCAGCACCAGCGAAGATAACCGTGCTGGCCAAACCTCAGGGACGCTATTGCTGTCTGCCGAACTCCGAGTCAGAGTCTTGTTCCTGGTGGGCCAGCGAAACCGATGAAGCGCCGCCAATGCCACCAGAACTTCTGACCGGCGAGCCGCTCGAAGACCTCGATTTGCTCTTAGCTGCCACCGCTGATGAAACGACGCTGGATGAGCCACCACCATTTAACGGTGGGTGGATTGCTTCGATTGGCTATGAACTGTGTAGTCACCTTGAGCCATCTGTTGACCCCCGTCCGAACCTATCAGATCAACCCCGATGGCCAGTGCTTGAAATGCTCTGGTGCCCAGTGGCTTTGGTCCACGATGGCACAACAAATCAATGGTGGGCCGTAGGACCTTGGGCCGACACCGATTTGAATCGAATGAAAAGTGCCTTGGAAACTGATGCGAGAAAAAATCAAAAAGCCATCAACTGCCGAGCCACCAGTCGAGGTCTCTCTGATCAAGCCTATATTCAGAAAGTCACCGATGTACTGAACTACATTGCCGCCGGTGATGTCTTCCAAGTGAATCTCACGCAACAATTCACTGCCACCATTACTGGCAGCCCACGGCAATTGGCCAAACGCGTTTGCCGTGAACCCCAAGCACACTTCGGGGCTTATCTTGAACTCGGGCTCTGGAGTACCGAAAACCGAGTCCCACGCTGGCTCGCATCACTCAGCCCAGAACTCTTCTTGTCAGTGGATCCCGCTACGAGAGAGGTGACGACCCGTCCCATTAAGGGGACCTTGCCTGCCGACCAGCCCGTCCGCACACTGCTTGACTCGGAAAAAGACAAAGCCGAGCTGCATATGATCATCGATCTCATGCGAAACGACTTAGGTCGTGTCTGCAAGTATGGTTCGATCACTGTGTCGCGCGACCGATGGATTGAGACATACCCCACCGTCCATCATGCTGTGGGTGAAGTCACAGGCATCCTGAAACCGACTGTCACGCCTAGTTCGTTAATCAAGGCCACGTTCCCACCCGGTTCCGTCACCGGTGCACCGAAAGTACGGGCGATGCAGATTATTCGAGAACTTGAATCCCAAGCCCGCGGGCCTTACTGCGGCGCGGTTGGTGTTTTTGGAAACAACGGATCAATCATCCTTAATGTCTCAATCAGAACACTCTGGGCACACAGCAAGCCAACGGCGCCCGGCCGCCAATTTGAGGCGGAGATGCACTATGGTGCTGGTGGCGGCA
>CALCOW010000068.1 GCA_937899935.1 uncultured Phycisphaerae bacterium | reverse complement strand
AAATTAAGGCTTGATATGAACCAAAGGCGTCTGGAAAGAACAGCGTCTTTTTTTATTTGAAACAGAGAATGGGCGAGCAATGCCTGCAGCACTATTAGGAAGAAAACTTGGGATGACGCGTTACTTCCTGGAAGATGGGGAAAATATTCCTGTCACAGTGCTCCAGGTTGGCCCGTGTGTTATCACGCAACTGAAAACACCTGACGCCGATGGCTATGCTGCAGTTCAGATTGGTTTTGAGGAACGTCGAGCTCATCGCAGCACGCAACCACTGATCGGCCATGATGCGAAAGCTCAAACCACACCCAAGTCTGAGCACCGAGAGATTCGTGTTGATGCATCAGAGCTTGATGAATTTGAGTTCGGTACAGCACTTGATGTATCGGTCTTCGAAGATGTCAAGTATGTAGACGTCGTTGGGCAAGGCAAAGGTAAAGGCTTCCAGGGCACCATGAAGCGTCATAACTTCCGAGGTCTTGAAGCGTCGCACGGTGTTAAAAGACGTCACCGTTCACCCGGCTCGATCAATGGTCACGCGACCAATCTTGGTACTGGGCCGAAGATCAAACGTGGCAAACGTATGTCAGGACATATGGGTGACAAGCGCATCTCTGTACGTAGTATGGATGTGGTTGCTATTGATAAAGAGAATAATTTGTTGGTGGTCAAAGGCACGGTGCCTGGCCCCAATACTGGTCTTGTGTTTGTACGGGAAGCCGTACGACTCAATCGGAGAAAAACGCGTTTGGCGAAAGCTGGTTCGTAGATCCAGCGACCACACAGGCCGTGTTCACTTCTTGTGGAGCGGAACCGTATGGTCACAACAGTAAGAGCAACATCGCCGAGTCAGAATCCTGCCCTGTGAATCAGGCACGATGAGTAGGGAGGATGAGGCGAATCAAATGGCATAGGCCATCAGGTGAAGACGGATGATTGAACTTCCCGTATTAGATAGTAAGGGCAAGCAAACAGATACCTTGTCCATCGACGCGGCGCGTCTCGGAAACGAGGTGCGCCCCGCTCTGCTTAAGCAGGCGTATGTCATGTTCCATGCCAATAGGCGACAGGGTTCCGCCCGTACAAAAAGTCGCGGTATGGTCGAAGGCTCTACGCGAAAGTTGTACAGACAGAAGGGTACTGGCAATGCTCGGGTTGGTAGTGCTCGAACAGTTGTACGCAGAGGCGGTGGTGTTGCTTTTGCCAAGACCAAAGAAAAGCCAGCTTATCGCAAGCGTATGCCACGCAAAATGCGGCGTCTGGCCAACAGAAATGCCTTGCTGGCGAAGCTCGTTGATCAAGAGGTCAAGTGCATTTCATCTCTTGAGATGGACAAGCCACATACGAGTGATTTCAAGGCGATTTTGGAAGCTGCTGGTGTCGATCGAACATGTCTCGTTGCCTTGAGCAACGACAATCACAATGCGGCACTCTCAGCTCGTAACTTGCCGAATGTAACAACCATTCGGATTGAACAACTTAATGCATTCGAATTACTCAACCACCGGTATTTAGTGGTTGCCAAAGAGGCGCTAGAAGGTTTTCTCAATAGCGAGCCTAAGAAGCGAACCTTTGTGACGGCAAAAGATGATCGGGAGGCCGCATAACAATGGAAGCCACGACCATCATTCGGAAGCCACTGGTCACTGAAAAGTCGACCTATGCGTCAAGTGAACTCAATCGCTATGTCTTCGAAGTAGACATGAGAGCGAAGAAGCCAGATATCAAACGAGCCATAGAAGAGCTTTATGGCGTTCGTGTGTTGTCAGTTGCCACGCAAGTTCGCAAAGGTGAACAGCGCCGTAATAAGACGGGCTATTGGCGATCTGGCAATAAAAAGCGTGCGACCGTCAAGATTCACTCAGAAGACAGGATTGAATTGTTCTAGAGGAGCCTATTAAGGCTTTGAACGTCAAGGGATTTGAGATGCCAATTCGAGTCTACAAACCAACGACACCCGGACGACGGAATGCTTCCGTAAACCTCCATGCTGAGGTGACAAAGAAGCAACCGGAGAAATCCTTGCTGCGCCCACTGAAGAAGACAGGTGGTCGTAATAGCCAGGGCAAGATTACCGTACGCGGTCGTGGTGGTGGCCATAAGCGGCGCTACCGATCAATCGACTTCGGTCGCTCTAAGGATGAAATGTCAGCAACGGTTCAGGGCATTGAGTATGACCCTAACCGAACTTGTCATATTGCACTTTTGGTATATGAAGATGGAACCAAGCGTTACATCCTTGCTCCAAAAGGTGTGAGTGATGGGGATGTTCTTATTAGTTCTAAAGATGCCGTAGAGCCCAAAGCTGGCAACTGCATGCCACTGAAGCACATTCCAACCGGTTTGACCGTACACAATATTGAGTTTGAACCAGGCAAAAAAGGGGCGCTTTGTCGTTCAGCCGGAAGTGGCGCACGCTTGACAAATAAGGAAGGTCGCTGGGCCACGTTGGTGTTGCCTTCAGGTGAAATTCGTCAGGTTTCTATTGAATGTCGAGCCACGGTTGGTGTCTTGGGAAATACGGATCACCAGAACATCAAGCTAGGTAAAGCCGGGCGAAATCGCTGGCGTGGTCGTCGCCCCAAGGTGCGCGGTATTGCAAAGTCCCATGATTCGCATCCGCTTGGTGGTGGTGAAGGGCGATCCAAGGGTGGACGTGAGCCAGCAAGTAGTTCAGGAACAAAGGCGAAGGGCGGACGTACGAGGAAGCGCGGTCAGTGGACCGATGCTCGTATCTTGCGCCGTCGTAAGAGTAAGCGTTACGGGCAGTTGAAGGTCTAAAGGAAAAACAACTGTTGTTTTGTATTTGATCAAGCGCGTTGTAGCTTGAGCAGGAAGGACGAGCGAACATGAGTCGATCTCTAAAGAAGGGCCCCTTTGTCAACGAGAAGCTCTTCAAGAAGGTCATGATGCAAAGCGAAGCAGGCCCGGGAAGCCGTAGGCCTATTCGAACATGGGCGCGCGCTTGCACCATTGTTCCTGAGTTTGTGGGATTCACCTTTCAAGTTCACAACGGGAAAGTATTTACAGAGGTCTTCGTCACCGAAGATATGGTTGGACACAAGTTGGGCGAGTTCAGTCCCACCCGCATGTTTAGAGGTCATACGAATAAGAAGGAAGGCATCAAGAGGGCCTGATTAGGTAGTGATCCTTCTGGAGCAGAACTGATATGGAATACAAAGCATCACATCGATTCGCTCGTATCGCCCCACGCAAGGCGAGACTTGTCGCTGATTCATTACGTGGCAAGGCGATCGATGTCGCCATGACTGAACTGGATTACAACAAACGTCGTGCAGCTTATTACTTCAGAGCTGTTCTGAAGAGCGCGATTGCAAACGCTGAAGAGAATGACGCCGATTTGCCACGGCTTTTTATTAGTGAATCACGTGTTGATGAGGGGCCGACCATGAAGCGATGGCAGCCCAAAGATCGTGGTCGCGCACACCGCATCTTGAAGAGAACGAGTCATCTTCATATTGCTCTTGAGGAGAAGAACTGACGATGGGACAGAAGGTTCATCCATTTGGATTCCGCGTCGGTGTGACTGAGGGACATAAGTCTCGCTGGTATGCACCGAAGGCGATCTTCCCAGAGTTATTGGTGGAAGATCATAAGATTCGTCATTACGTCGATAAGCGACTTAACCGAACGCCGCCTTTTGCTGCGGTGTCAGATATCCATATCGAACGTACGCGTGAAGAGCTCACGGTTATTGTTCGCACCGCTCGCCCCGGCTTGGTGATTGGGCCGAAGGGTTCTGAAATTGACAAGTTGAGCGCTGATTTGCAGGTTCTGACTGGCCGGAAAGTACAGGTCAAGATTGTTGAGATTAGAAATCCGGATACAGATGCCTGTTTGGTCGGAGAAGCAATTGCAGAGCAGATGAAAAAACGAGCGAACTTCCGCCGACTCTTGAAGCAGCGGTGTGAGGCCGCTATCCAGAATGGCGCTAAGGGTGTTCGCATCATGGTCTCAGGCCGTCTTGGTGGAGCTGAGATGTCGCGAAATTTCCAAGTGCGTCTTGGGTCGATTCCATTGTCGACGCTTCAAGCAAATGTTGATTACGCCTCTGTGCCGAGCTACACGACGTACGGCACGATTGGTATCAAGGTTTGGATCTACAAGGGAATGTATGAGGATGAAGAAGAAGAAGGCGCTTCCACAGCAGCAGGTGCTCGTGGTCGAGCGAGAGGCCGCCACTAAAGAGAATTTTGTTAGATAGTCCGAGATGAGGAAGCGGTCAGGGTAAGGAGTTCAGTCAATGCCACGGATGCCAAAGAGAATTAAGTTCCGTAAGCAACAGAGAGGTAAGTTGCGACGTAATGCGTTGCGCGGCAACTACGTTGCTTTTGGTGACTATGGATTACAGGCATTGGAGCCACATTGGGTGACCGCTCGACAGATTGAGGCTGGCCGAATTGCGGCGCAACACTTTCTCCGTCGTCAAGGAAAAGTTTACATCCGAGTATTTCCAGATAAACCAATCTCCAAGAAGCCACTGGAAACTCGAATGGGCAAAGGTAAGGCAGATACAGATTTTTGGGCTGCACGAGTCAAACGTGGCACGATGCTCTATGAGATTGCGGGTGTTTCAGAGGGAATTGCAAAGCAAGCTTTTGCTCGCATTGCACACAAGATGCCCGTGCGTTGTCGTTTTGTTGGGAGACGCCTGAGCGTGTAACAGAGTTTTCTGTGTTCACGATGTGATGAGTCCAAAGGTACATAGCAATGAAAGCAAAAGAAGTTCACAAGCTGAGTGATGAGGAAATTGGAATCGAAGTGGTGCGTTTGCGCCGCCAGTTGTTCGACCTCACTACACAAGAGGTGACCGAGAAGATTCAAGATACCTCCCAGTATGGTCATACAAAGAAAGACATCGCAAGACTGCTGACGGAAAAGAGAATGCGTCAGATACAGGCAGAGAGTCGAGCGGGTCGTTAAAGGTAAGAGAGGCGAATTGCCGTGAGTCATTCGAGTGAAATCAAGATCTCAGAGCGTGCTCCCCGACGTATTGGTGTGGTGTCGTCTGATGCCCGAGATAAATCACGCAAAGTGGTTATTTCTTTTCAGGCTAAACACCCTAAGTATGGGAAGTACCTCAAGAAGAGAACGGTGATCAATGTTCATGATGAGAAGAATGAGTCGCATAAAGGCGATCGTGTAGAGATCGCCGAGTGCCGGCCTATTTCAAAGACGAAGTCATGGGTACTGGTACGTGTCTTAGAGTCGGTGGGTGAAGTTGAAGCAACAAGTATCGCAGCGGATATCACCTAATCGTAGAAAAACGAAGTGAGTATCAGCCAGTTCCTATGGCGCAAAGGTAGACGAAGATGATTCAGAAGGAATCCAGACTTGAGGTTGCAGATAACAGTGGTGCACGCGTTGTAAGCGTCATCGGTGTTCTCGGCGGTTCAACAGCCCGTGGGCGACATTCTCGTCGGACAGCGGGCGTTGGTGATCGCATCGTCTGCTCAGTAAAGAAATCACTTCCCAATAGTCAGATTAAGACGGGTGATAAAGTCCGTGCTGTAATCGTTCGGACCAAATATCCAACCCGGCGCAAAGACGGGTCCTATGTTCGGTTTGACTCCAACGCATGCGTGCTCTTGTCGCCAGAAGGTAATCCTGTCGGGACTCGTATTTTCGGAGCGGTTGCTCGTGAACTGCGTGAGAAGAATTACATGAAGATAGTTTCGTTAGCCGCGGAGGTGCTCTGATATGCCGCGACATATTTGTAAAGGTGATTCGGTTATTGTGACATCTGGAAATGACCGTGGTGTGACCGGGGAAGTGCTTCGCGTCTTTCCTAGTCGCGGTAAGGTGCTTGTCCAAGGCGTCAACATCCGAACAAAACACATGAAGCCAACGCAAGCAAACCCGCAGGGTGGATTGCTGCGTAAGGAAATGCCTGTCGATCTAAGTAATGTCAGCCCGGTTGTTGATGGTAAGCCGTCGCGCGTCCGGTTTGAAACTACCAAAGACGGGTCAAAGGTACGTATTGCAGTAAGGAACGGAAAGAAGCTTCATACACTGCGGGGCCCGAAGGTCTAACAGTTAGCAGAACTACATTCGGCCAGTCCTCATCGATGGTGAAGCTGGCGAAACAGGGATTGAGCAATGGTCGCGGAAAAAACAACATCAAAGCCAAGACTTCAAGAGCTCTACGAAACAACCGTAGCGCCTAAGGTGATGTCAGAGTTCAAGATTGCCAACGTGCATCAACTTCCTCGACTTGAGCGCATTATCGTTTCATGTGGTATTGGCCGATACCTTGAGAATCAAAAGCTGAAGCAGGATATACATGACACCGTTGTCGGTACCTTGACCACCATTACCGGTCAAAAACCAATCCTGATTAGAGCTAAGAAATCTGTCTCGAACTTTAAGGTTCGTGAAGGTTCGCCCTCAGCGTTTATGGTGACACTACGGCGTCGGCCAATGTGGCACTTTTACGATCGGCTGGTCAATCTGGCGATTCCACGTATTAAAGACTTTAGAGGTGTCAATGACCGCTCTTTTGACCAGGCCGGAAACTATGGCATGGGTCTTACCGAGCAGGCAGTGTGGCCTGAAATCAATGTGGCCAACATCACCTTTCAACATGGAATGAATATCAACATGATCTTCGAACGTTCTACTCCGGAAATTAGCAAGTTTGTTCTTGCTGAGCTCGGTATGCCGTTCGTTCGATCGGAGGCGGAAGTCGCGTGATTTGCAGGTGATTGATCACCTGATTAAGGAGTTAGAAATATGGCGAGCAAAGCTAAGTTTGCCAAGATGAATAAAACGCCGAAGTTCTCGACCCGACATCGAAATCGATGTGCCATTACGGGTCGTTCACGAGGCTACTATCGCAAGTTCGGTGTAAGCCGAATTGTGCTTCGTGAATTGGCCTTGCAAGGAATGGTTCCTGGCATGAGAAAGGCGAGTTGGTGAATCCGTCCCTGCCCGTATGTCGGGTAGGCGTGATTGACTTCGTAATCGAGAGGCGACCTGGAGAAGTTCATGTCTCAGCAAGATCTCACAGCCGACATGCTCACACGCATTCGCAACGCTGTCCGAAATAAGGCAGAAATTGTGAAATGCTTGAATAGCAAGTTGAATCGAGGAGTAGCCGGCGTACTCCAATCTGAAGGCTATATAGATGCCTTCGACATTATTGATGATGGGCGTCAAGGCGTATTGCGTGTACGGCTTCGTTATGGCCCACGTGGCGAGCAGCTTATCAATGAGATTCATAGGGTCTCAAAGCCTGGTTGCCGACGCTATAACAAGGTGGCGGAGTTACCAAAACCACTCCAAGGTCTTGGTATTGCCGTTGTTTCAACGAGCCGTGGTGTATTAAGCGACAGACAGTGCCGTCAAGAAGGTGTTGGCGGTGAGGTCGTTGCAATAGTTATGTAGGTGCGGTCTAGGTTGTTGGCCCTTGTATGGCGAACAGTCTAAGACTTTGAAGGAATCGCGAGTATGTCACGCGTAGGTAAAAAAGTCATAAAAGTCCCGAAGGGCGTTACCGTTCGGCATGATGCCGATAAGTATGAGGTCGCTGTTTCCGGGCCTAAGGGTGATCTGAGTTATTCATATCATCGAGACATTGTGGTGAATTGGGACGAAGCTGCTGGAGAGCTCTCATGTACCGTGGATGAAAAGGCAAAAGACTCTGGTAGTACCAAAGCGTTTTGGGGAACAACACGGGCTCGTATCGCCAATATGGTTGTTGGTGTTACGGATGGTTACAGCAAGGTGCTCGAGATTATTGGCGTTGGATGGAATGCCCGAGTGCAAGGCCAGACACTTCAACTCAACATTGGTTTCTGTCATCCAGTTGATCTCACGCCTCCTAAGGGCGTGGCCTTTGAGGTTAAGGACAATAAGATCACTATTTCTGGCAGCGACAAGCAAGCCGTTGGACAGTTTGCCGCTGAGACTCGATCGAAGCGTCCGCCAGAGCCATACAACGGTAAAGGCATTAAGTATCTGGACGAGGTCATCACCCGTAAGCAGGGTAAGGTCTTTGGCGCTTAAGGGCCAAGAGAGGATTTTGAAATGAACCGAATCCAACTGCGAGTGAAGAGACGGCTGCGTCGTAAGCGAGGTTTACGTAAGAGAATCCTTGGGGTTCCATCGCGTCCGCGCCTGACGATCTTCCGAAGTTCCAAGCATATTTATGCGCAGATCATTGATGATCTCTCAGGTCGTACATTGGTTAGCGCGTCAACGAATGAGAAAGAAAGCAAAGTCAATCCAGGCGGAAACTGCCAAGCAGCATCTGAGGTTGGAAAGCGACTTGCTGATCGAGCGCAGTCTGCAGGTGTTACGCAGATTAAGGTCGATCGTAATGGATACAGATATCACGGGCGTATTCGAGCATTGGCCGATGCGGCTCGTGAAGGTGGTTTGAAGTTCTAAGTGATTCAACGGTAAGAACAGAAACAGTGGTTCATCAGTGATGAGACTGGTACTACTCAAGGGCACGAAGGCGTAAGCATGGCAGAGTTCATTGATGAAGGATCAGCGATAGAGTCGACGACAGTCGGAGTTTACCGTACAGCTGCCACCGTTAAGGGTGGTCGGCGTTTCAGTTTCTCCGCACTTGTTGTTGTGGGTGATCGTAGAGGCCGGATCGGTATGGGCTACGGCAAGGCGAATCAAGTTCCGCCAGCAATAGAGAAGGCCCAGAAGGAAGCGAAGCGACGCATGCGACCATTTCCAATGGCGATGCGAACAATTCCTCATGCGGTCACGGGACGTTTTGGTGCCTGCCAGGTACGGCTAGTGCCAGCATCACCAGGTACAGGCATCATTGCAGGGGCTGCGGTCCGTGCTCCGCTGGAATTACTTGGTCTGCAGGATTGTCTCACGAAGTCTCTCGGTTCGAACAACCCTAAGAACTTGGTGAAAGCAGTTCTCGATGGGCTCTCGCAGCTTCGATCGAAAGAAGAAGTTCAGGCGCTTCGTAACGTTGATTTAGGCAAGAGCGTTGTTGAAGAGATTATTGAACGTGGTCAAGCAGCCATGGTCGAAATGCCTGTGCAAACAGCCCCTGAGAAGCCATCCACAGGAAAGAATGACGGGCGTCGACAGCGTTCTGGAAAAAAGAAGCAGCCAAGAAAGTCACAAGCAGCCCCTGAAGCAAACACACAAGCTAAACCAGTCATGGAGCAGCCTGCAGAAGATTCGGCGGCAAAGACTGAAGAATCAAAGGACTGAGATTCGTTCCAGGCAAGGGATTTAAGTTCACGACTCGGAGAAACCTGACCATGATGATCCATGAGATCACAAACAAAGTACCCAAGCACAAGGCGCGAAAGCGACTTGGTCGTGGTCGCGCGTCTGGCGTCGGCAAAACGTCCGGTCGTGGTCACAAAGGTGCCGGATCACGTGCCGGCTTTAAGAGAAGGCCCGCTTTTGAGGGTGGACAGATGTCGTTATTGCGTCGTCTGCCAAAACGTGGTTTTACGAATTACCACTTCCGCAAGGATTACCACATTGTCAATGTGGCACTTCTGAATGATCGCTTCGAGGACGGAGCAACAGTCGACCTTGATGCGCTTCTGGAAATCGGTTTAGTTAGAGATAAAACATGCCCATTGAAGGTTCTTGGGCACGGTGAAATCAAGAAGAAGCTGGCGATCACAGCGGGCAAGTGCTCCGATTCAGCGAAAGCGAAGATCGAAGCAGCTGGTGGCACAATTACGATCACTGAAACCAAGAAGTGGAAGCGTGATCGTTCTGTACCAACGGCTCGACAACGAAGAGAAGAACTCAAGAATAAGAAGGCTGAAGCTTCAGCTACTGAGTAGGGCAATCACGCGATAACACTATGTTGAAGTCATTGGTCAACGTATTCCGGATACCTGAACTACGCAATCGCGTGCTCTTTACGCTTGCGATGTTAGTGATTTATCGCATAGGTTTCTGGATTCCACTCATCGGAGTTAACCAACAAGCGCTCGAAGATTTGGCGACTAAAGCAGCAGAAGATGCAACAGGCTTTGGTAAGTTCATGTCGTACGCTTCGATCTTCTCTGGCGGGTCATTTAGTCAGTCGACGATATTCGGCCTGGGCATCATGCCTTATATCACCGCAGCAATTATTTTTCAGCTGCTGCAGACGGTTGTTCCACGTTTGCAGGCCCTTAAGAAGGAAGGCGCCTCTGGTCAGCAGAAAATCACTGAATGGACGCGTTATGCGACCGTCGCGATGTGCATTATTCAGTCCATTATGTGGCTGAAGTTTATGCAGGCATCGAATCTCGTTCAGCCTCAGTTCAATAACAGTGGCTCTCTCTTGCTGTTCTTTATCGCAGGTGTCACGACGCTGACCGCCGGAAGCCTGTTTTTGATGTGGCTTGGTGAACAGATTGATAAATACGGAATAGGCAACGGGGTCTCTCTGATTCTGACCGCTGGCATCGTGGCTCAGATGCCTTGGGCCATCAAATACCTGATTGATAACTTCAATCCATCCCAAGCTGAGCAAGAGGCTGGCGCGATCGGTGTTCTCGGTATTGCATTCCTTGTCGTGGCTTTCGTGATCGTT
>CALCOW010000067.1 GCA_937899935.1 uncultured Phycisphaerae bacterium | reverse complement strand
AAACCCTTATTATAACAGTAAATACGATTCTCGATGAGGCCCCTGGTGATCCATATCAGGGGCTTCTTTTCTTTTGGTGTACTTATACATAAATGTAGCTAGGGCGGCTCAGGGGCGATTCTAGGCCCCTTATCAGCCATATAGGCGATAATCACGCTTCAGGGCTATACTCTAGTGATGAATTCGAAGCAAAAAGGTAAGCGTGGTGAGCTCGAGGCAGCCAAGATCCTAAAGGATCTTGGCATAGGCACCCCCAGGAGAGCTCAACAGTACTCAGGGGTGGCTGGATCGTCAGATCTGGTAGGGGTTCCAGGCCTTGCTATTGAGGTGAAAAGGCAGGAAAGGGCTTCATATTCACATCTAGTTGAATGGATGCATCAAGCGACTAATGCAGCTACAGATCAAGAAAAGCCGATTGTAATGCATAGGAAGGCCCGGTCAGATTGGGTGATTACCTTAAAGGCGCAAGATCTGCCTGAGATCGCTCAAGCCGTGCTATTAGCTATGGAGCTTAGTTCTGACGCATAAGAATTATGGGGTGGTTTTAGTATGTATCTTTTGGATCGATAAAACAGTTGAATGTGCAACTGTGGGTGAGCTTAAAGAAATAGGGGATAAATCAATAACTATTACTCAGTTGCCTCAGCATAATCACGATAACCATGACAGTCTGAATGTAACAATTCCGATAAATGCCATTTTGAAAGTAGAGATTCTTGAGCCAGAGCCAAAAAGATATACCGACTTCTGGAGTTGAAAGGCTTATTCTTTACAGATTAGATGCTATTGAGGAAAGATTGAACATTATTGATGATCGAGTTAGGGCCTTGGATATGCACGTTGCGGCATATAAAGCTCAAGCCAAAGTTACAGCAGGAATAGTTGGTTGTATTGCTGGTGCGATACCAGCCATCATCTCGATAGTTATAGCTTATGTTTAGAGACAAGTTTATATTGCTCCTGTTTGTATGCCTGATGTTGGTGGTGAACGTCGGGTGTCAACTAGCCCCCAAAAAGCCTGAGCTTCCAAGCACGCTTGTCCCATCATCCTTCACTGGAAGCTCAGGTGGGGCATTGGCTTTACTAAGTTGGGTTGGAGCTATTTCTACGTTGGCTGGAATTGCTGCACTAATTCTTACAAAAGGTTCAATGGGTCTCAGGGCTATTCTTGCTGGAATAGCCATGTGCATAATTGCTTATGCAGTTTCAATATATGCGCACCTGATCTTTATACCAATTATCATAACCATAGGTGTGGTATCTGTATTTTATGGTGGTTGGACTATCTATAAAACAATTCAGCAAAGAAGGAATAATAAGAAATGTTAGGAACTCTCTGGTTCGTGATAATGGTAGGTGTAGTTTGTTTTGTTGCTGGTCATATAACTCAACCATCAATCAAGAAACTTCTCAAAAGAAACTCATAATAGACATGGTGCTGTTGTGCGATTCATACCCAAAGCATCTAGTGGCTTATGGTCAATTGAGCATTACCAAATAGTCACTGGCAGAAAAGGAAGACCAGAAGCTTGTGGTATGGAGAAAGCCCCTCCTGGCATGTATACAGCCTTAGTGCATAAGCACGATGGTGTAAACATGATTGATTCTCCAGTGTTGATTCAAGATCAACAAGAGGTGGTCAAAGATGCCTTTGGGCATATCGTGGTGGGTGGATTAGGTCTAGGTTTAGTCGTTGGTATGTTGATTGATATTGATGACGTAAAAAAAGTTACAGTTATTGAGAATAACCAAGACGTTATCAATTTAGTGTGGCACGCTTATTCCATGAATACCAAGTGTTCAATGAGGTTTGCTAACGCTAAGACAATTCCAGAAAAGCAAATGAAGTTACTTGGTCAAGTGGATCGGGTATGGTTAGATCTTTGGCCTACAGATGATTCATCTTCGGTCTCAGAAAGATGGTCTGCATACAAGAAGTGGTCGAAAATTTGCCCCTGGGTAGGAATTAGCGCATACAAAAGGAAAGCAAACGAATGGGAACACTGAGCATACAGCCTGGGTCAGGTGGAATAGATACATACCTTCAAGACACTGACGCCACCAGTGACTTTGGCGACAGCACAGTGCTTTATATAGGACTGAAAACCGGCAAGGCCTCAGTAAAGTATAGGGCTCTGCTTTATTTTGATTGCTCATCAATACCTTCTAACGCAATAGTAAACTCAGTCACTTTTACAACTTGGTCTGGCGCCCTGAATGATTACAGTGCAAGTAAGCCTTGCACTGTATATCAAGCAAGAAAAAACTTTACAGCAGATGCAAACTGGAATACCTATGATGGAACCACTGCCTGGACCGTTCCTGGTGGTGATTACAACGCAAGCCCATCAGCGTCTTTTACACTCACACAAGGCCAAACGATAACGTCAGCAACACTTGCAGCAATTGTTCAGGATGCTGTTACAAGCAAGGCTGGCGCGTTGCGATTACTAATAAAAGCCGACGATGAATCATCTACTCAAGGGTACGCTGTTTGGAAATCAATGGATAACTCAACCTCTGGTAACAAGCCTAAGCTCGAAGTTAGTTATACAGCACGAATACAGTGGACAGGCAATACAGATGGTGATGCCGAGACAGCAACCAATTGGTCACCTGAGTTAGTTCCTTCTGCTGGTGATGTTGCTCAATTCTGCCAAGGGTCCAATCCTTGCACCACAGGCACAATAACTTGTGACACAATGACTGTTAGTGGTAATTACACAGGCGAACTTGGAACATCAAGTTCACCTATAACTGTAGAAGCAAGTAAGGTGGTGGTGAACAAAAGGAATGGTGGGGTACACTTGAATATAGGTACAACATCAACAACAGATGTTTATCTTGATGGGACTCCTGCTGGAGATTCCAACGCAACGCTATCTGGAACTATAACTAATTTATATGCACTGAACTGCACTGGACAAGTGCAGGTAAGTGCAGATGTTGGGACTGCATATCTTATCCCAGCCTCAAGAAAAAGAACTGACATACAACTTACTGCTACAGCAGATGACGCTGATGTTATAGCCAAGAACAACTCAAAGCTTGTTGCACAAGGAGAACTTGATACCACCCATATTTGGGGCGGAGCCACTGTGACTGTTCATGATTCTTCTTCTAATCAAATGGGTGCAGTAAAGATAAGAGATGGTGGCACATTGAAGTATTTAGGAAGTGACGCATCAAGCACACTTGGTTTTGGTTCAACAGTGAAGTTGTATGGAGGTGAGCTAACCCTAGACAAAAGCACTGCGCCAGCGATATCATTCACAGGGCAAGTTACAACCTACGCTGATTCAATCCTCAATGCCCGCAATAGTGTAGATGCCGCTGAGTTTGCTTCCTCCATAAAGTATTATGGTGGAAGGATAAGGATTGACGCTTCTCGTAAGGCAACGCCAGCATGATATTAGGACTACAACCCGGTAAAAAGTTAGATCATTCCAACGCTCGTATCCCAGATCCCTCTGGTCAATTGTTGGATGATATGACTATCCACATGTATCAGACTTTTGGTGATTATCTTGCGACCACTATGGATGTACCATTAAAGTCGGCTTGTGAATTAGACCCATTGATAAGAGAGGCCTGGCAACACTCAGCCAGGGCTGCTTATACCGTCATAGCAATATATGGTGGTGGATGCTTGGAAAAGATCAAACACTTTGAGAACTAAATGCCTTCAGCAATCAAGCAACCTTGTGCAAATACATCTTGTCCAGAGTTAGTTAGGTCTGGATTGTGCGATGCATGTAAGAAGGCAAAAGCAAAAGCATCAAGAAAGAAAGAGCCAAGGGCCTCTTCAACGGCTCGAGGTTACGGTTCAAACTGGCGTAAGTTAAGGCGGATGATCTTGGCGGCTGACCCAATGTGCCAGTCATTAGGGTGTGATAATCCAGCTACAGATGTCGATCATATCGTCCCTAAAGCCAAAGGCGGAAGGGATGAATACGATAACCTTCAAGGGCTTTGTAGGTCTTGCCACAGTAAGAAGACTGCTAAGGAATGCAAGAGGGGGTGGAAGCCAGCAGGAAAGAAATATGTTGTTTGCGGGTCCCCATGCTCTGGTAAAAGCACATGGGTCAATGAGCGAAGAAATCCAGGTGATCTGGTATTTGATTGGGATGAAATAGCTTCTGTTGTCCTCGGTAGGAATAACCATGACTGGAGGCGCGAAGACGCCTCTGTTATTAGTCATTTGAGGAACAGCATCTGCAACTACTTGAAAGAAAACCACATTGATGCGGATGTGTACTTTATAGTGTGCATGAAAGAATCCGCACAGAAGATTGCAGAGGAAATAGATGGTGAAGTTATACTAATGAAAGCAACACAAGATGAGGCATATCAAAGACTTACAGAAAGCGTTCGTGATGACAAAACAAAGAAAGAGCACCACAGGCTCATTGGTCTTTGGTACGCTCAACCACGGTTATTGGGCTAGAAACGACGATCAGGGGGTAGGGGGTACCACAGTTTCTAATCAGATTAGTAGGGATCGAAGGGGGGAACCTCTTTGTGTATCTTCCCGGGTTTATAGGGGTGGGGGTCAATGATGAAGACACACATGATCACAATTGATGAATTGACGTTAGATAGTAAGAATGCAAGGTCACACAATCAGAAGAATATAGAAGCCATTAAAGCTTCTTTGGCCAAATTCGGCCAACAGAAGCCGATAGTTATTTCTGATGATGGGATTGTAGTTGCCGGCAATGGAACAGTTCAGGCTGCCCGTGAGCTTGGATGGAAAGAAATATCAGCGGTAAAGTCGCAGCTAAAAAAGAATGAAATCAAAGCCTATGCTATTGCTGATAACAAAACGACTGATACGTCATTCTGGGATTCTCTTCAGCTTCAAGAGATGTTAGATGAGCTTCATAGCAATGATATAGATTTGTTCTTCTCCACAGGCTTTACTGAAAGTGAATTGGACCAACTGTTGGCACTTACGAATGGAGAACCGGTCGATCCATCCAAAGAATGGGTCGATATGCCAGAGTTTATTGGCAACGAGGGAGCAAAACGAAAGATAGTAGTAAACTTTGATGACGATGAATCGGTTGGTACTTTTTTTGAACTTCTAGGACAAGAGTATACGGACAAAACAAAGTCAATATGGTGGCCCGAAAAGAAGACACAAGACTTATCTTCTGTTAGATATCAGCATCAGGAGTAATTATGTTGGATGTGAGCAAGCAATTTCCTATCTATATTCCCAGTAAGGGTAGATATGAATTCATGGTTACATCTAAAAGACTTACAAAAATGAATGTTCCTCACAACATTATTGTTGAGGAACAAGAATATGACTCTTACAAAAAAGCAGTTGATTCATTTGGTTTGATGGCAAGACTTATCAAGCTAGATTACTCATTCAAAGAAGATTACGAACTTCTTGACGAGCACGGATTATCTAAAAGTACGGGATCTGGGCCAGCAAGAAATTGCGCTTGGGAGCATTCCATATCCGAAGGCTTCAAGTGGCATTGGATAATGGATGACAATATCAGGCGGTTTAGAAGACTGAATGATGGGTTTAGGAATCCAGTCGACAGTGGTGTTGTTTTCAAGTGTATGGAGGACTTTGTTCTTAGATATAAAAACATATCTATGGCGGGGCCTAATTATTCATTCTTTGCCTTCGGAAAGAATGCTTTGAAGCCATTCATTCTGAATACAAAGTTGTATAGCTGCAATCTCATAAGGAACGATGTGCCATTCAGATGGCGTGGTAGGTACAACGAAGACGTGATACTTTCATTGGATATGCTTAAGGCTGGATGGTGCACGGTACAATTCAATGCCTTTCTTCAGGAAAAAATGGCCACTCAAATGCTGCCTGGAGGAAACACTCAAGAGTTGTATCATGCTGACTGTAAGCCGACAGAAGGCCAAGTATATTCTTCTACGGGAACTATTGATAAAAGCCGAATGGTTGCTAGAGCCCATCCTGATGTAGCTAAAGTCACATGGCGATTCGGCCGAGTGCATCACCATGTCAACTACAATCCATTCAAGAAGAATAAGCTCGTGAAAGGCACTGAAAAGGATTATTCCAATATCATCAATGAATATGGAATGGTCAAGGTAAAAGATAAAAGCAAGGTGCAGGAGGTTCAGAATGGGTAGAAGAGGACCTACTCCAACACCTACATCTATCAAGCTCGACAGGGGCTCATGGAGAGGTGTAGCCGAATCAAAGAAGTGTGTAAATGCCAAAAGTGGTCGGCCCAGATGCCCGTCATGGTTGGATCCCAAGGCTAAACAAGCCTGGAAAGTGCTGATTCCAGAGCTAGAAAAACTAGGTGTTTTATCTACCTGCGACGGGCATGCCTTGTCTTTGTTATGCGAATCGTTTGCCGAATGGAAGAATGCAAAACTTCAAGTTGCCAAAAGAGGTGAGGTGTTTCCGATAACTAATCCAGATGGATCTTTAAAGTACCTACAGCAAAATCCTTATGTATCTATAGCTAAGAATGCCCATGCGGATCTACTAAGACTACTCAGGGAGTTTGGCCTAACACCAGCATCTAGGACTAGGATTGAAATAGCGACACAAAATGATCAAGACGAATCAACAACAGACCCTAGATATCAACTCAAGCTCGCTTAGTGAGTTGCTGCCTGGATATGATGCCGTAGCCACAGCTGATGAGGGCGACTACTTTGATTGTGAACTAGCTGCTAAAGCCATTGACTTTTTCCCCACCATGCTCAAGCACAGTAAAGGCAAGTTCAATGGCCAGCCTTTCGTTTTGGAGCCTTGGCAACAAGCGATAATTGGATCAATCTTCGGTTGGTGCCGAGAAGATGGAAGCAGAAGGTATCGTTGGGTCTATATTGAATGCCCAAGGAAACAAGGGAAAAGCTCACTGTCTGCCGGCATTGCTTTATACAGTTTGTTATATGACGAGGGTGAAGGCTTAGAGGTTTACTCTTGTGCTTCGGATAGAGAGCAAGCAAGCATAGTCTTTCAGATGGCTAAAGATATGATAAACAGCAGTGCTGTTCTGAGAAAAGCCACGGCTGTTTATCAGAAGTCAATTGTATATTCTGCCAAGAGAAACAAGTATCAAGTTATGAGTAGTGATGCCAACTCTGCTCACGGAAGAATGCCTTCATGTGTAATCTTCGATGAGTTGCATACACAACCGAATGGCGAACTATATAGAAATATGACTACTGGCTCTGGTCCTCATAAGCAACCTTTATTTATAAGCTTGACCACTGCTGGATATGACCGCAACAGTATCTGCTACCAGATGCACACCCATGCAGAGAAGGTTAGGGACAATGTAATCAAAGATCATTCCTTCTTGCCTGTTCTTTATGGCTTGGAAGATGAAGAAGATTGGACGTCGGAAGAAGTTTGGAAAAGGGTACAGCCCAACCTTGGTATTACCGTACCCATGCAATATATGAAAGATGAATGTGAAAAGGCAAAGCAGCAGCCATCCTATGAGAACACATTCAAAAGATTGATGTTGTGCCAATGGACACAACAAGAATCAAGATGGCTAAAGATGGCAAGCTTTGACCTGAACAATGAGGAACCAGACCCAGATTATCTTTTGGGTCGCAGTTGTTATGCGGGATTAGATCTATCAAGCACTAGGGACTTGACCGCGCTCGTGCTTGTCTTTCCAGACTATGAAGATGGCACCTATGATGTTTTGACTTACCCGTTTGTACCAGAGGACAACGCAACAGTTAGGGAAAAGAAAGATCGTGTTCCATATCTGCAATGGGCAAAAGAAGGTCATATTGAACTAACTCCTGGTGAAGTGGTTGATTATGACAGGGTAAGAGAAAAGTTTAATGAATTAGCAGAGTTATATAAGATAGAAGAAATAGCAATAGATAGATGGAATGCCACACAGATATCTACTCAACTTTCAGAGGAAGGACATACAGTTGTTTCTTTTCCCCAGTCATTTAGATCGATGACTGGGCCAACAAAGGCACTAGAAAGTCTAATCACAAATGGGAAGATTAGACATGGTAACCATCCAGTATTGAGATGGTGCGCTTCCAATGTCCAGGTTGAAACAAGTTCAATGGGCGAAGACGTTAGGCCAAGCAAGAAGAAAAGCACTGAAAAGATCGACTGTGTTGTGGCACTTATTATGGCTATGGGACGAGCATTAGTGCAAAGACAAGATAATCAACAAAGCATTTATGACAGTAGAGGAATTATCTCACTATGAGGCTCAACCCATTCAGAAGATCTAAGCAAGTCGAAGAAAGAGAGAGCCTAACTAATCCTACCCAACAATGGATAGATTCCATGTCGGGTAGAAGTAGTTCTGGCGTCAACGTCAACGTGACTAGCACATACAGTCTGCCTGCTTGGTGGTGTGCTGTTCGATTGATCTCAGATACTATCGCAAGTTTACCTTTGCACATATACAAAAGGGTGAATGATTCAAAGGTAATCGCAACAGACAACCCTTTGTATACGATCTTGCATGATTCTCCTAATAGCGAACAGACTGCATTTCAACTAAGGCAAACAATGCAAGCACACCTCTTGACTAGGGGTAACGCTTATATGCAGATACAAAGAAGTAATAGCGGCAAGATTATTGCTCTGTGGCCTGTTCATCCAGACAACATCAAGGTCAAGAAAGAAAACAATAGCATTTGGTATGAGTTCGATAACAAGAAGATCTTAAGCTCATCCGAGATATTGCATATCAGAGGATTGGGATCTGATGGTATTATTGGATACTCGCCAATTCACATGCTCAAAGGCTCATTAGGCCTTGCCTTGGGTGAGCGAGAATATGCGGCTAGTTGGTTCAATAACTCAGCTATACCTAGCGGCATACTCACTTCTCCTGGAAGGCTATCTGATGATGCCGCTGCCAATCTAAAGCGGTCATGGTCATCAATGCATAAAGGTGTGAAGCAGGGAAATAAGTTTGCCATACTAGAAGAAGGTTTGAAGTTTCAACCTATCAGCTTGCCGCCAGAGCAATCACAATGGATAGAATCAAGAAGATTCTCTGTCCAAGATATTGCAAGGATCTTTATGGTGCCAGTTCACATGCTTGGTGAACTGGCAGCAGGTGCTTCTTATGGAAGTATTGAGCAAAGCTCAATTGAGTATGTGACCTATTGTATCAGGCCTTGGCTGATCTTATGGGAGCAACAATTAGATAAATCGTTGCTGCAAAATGACCCTAACTTATTCTGCAAGTTCAAGGTTGATGCTTTATTGAGAGGCGATACATCTACTAGGTATAACGCTTATTCTATAGGTAGAAGCAATGGGTGGTTATCACCCAATGATATTAGGTCGTTGGAAGATATGACACCTATTGATGGTGGGGACGAATATCTCACGCCTTTGAATATGGTCCCGTTGGGATCCGACCAAGAAGTCAATCCAAACAAGAAGGTGGGAGATCCTACCAGCACTAAAAGGAAAGACTTTGACATGAAGTCAATTCTAGAACCGATGATGAAGGGCGTTGCATCAAGAATAATTCAGAGGGAAGTTTCAGCATTGAATAGATCAGTGACTAAGTATTTGGATGTAGACAATCCAAATATAGAACACTTCTTGAAGTGGCTCACTAAGGACTTCCAAGATCAGCATAGGGGAGTGGTGGCCTCTATGCTGAAGCCACTATATGAATCGTCATGTGCGTGTGGGGTGCCAATAGACTCAATCGATGGCGCTGCCGATGGTACTGCTAGAAGGATTGCAGAGGAATACCAACAGTCGATAGCCTCAGTGGTATCATCTTCCGAAAGTGTTGAGGATGCCGTTTGTTTACTGCGTGAATTGTCGAAAGAACTACAGGCTACTGGTGTAGATGAATTGGTTGAGAGGGAGCTTGCAGTCATTATTCTAAGAAACAATAAAGGAGAACTTGTATGAGTTCAGTTGAAAAAAGAGCAATCCAAGAAGTAAGGTTTGACGATTCATCTGGGGTGCCCCAGATCATAGGTTATGCGTCAGTATTCAATAGTAGATCTGTAGATCTGGGTGGTTTTGTTGAGGTGGTGCATAGAGATGCTTTCAATGAGACTCTTGCACGAGAATCTGACATACGGGCACTCGTTGACCACGATTCCTCTAAGATTATCGGAAGAGAGTCTAATGGCACCCTCAATCTCACTACAGATAACCACGGCTTGAGGGTGACTATAACTCCACCAGAAACATCAGTAGGGTTGGACGTTGTTGAGTTGCTAAAAAGAGGCGACCTGGACGCTGCTTCTTTTGGTTTTGTAGTCAACCATGATTCTTGGGCAACAGATCAAGATGGCATTGACGTTAGGACCTTACATGATGTTGAGCTAAGAGAAGTTAGCATTGTCGCCTTCCCTGCTTATCCTGATACGTCGATGGCGGTTCGTTCGTTGGATGAGTACCGTAACAAGGTGTCAGAAGAAACAATTGAACTTGATGTGCCGAAAGAAGTTGTTCCCGATGATATAACTGCAAGAGCCAAGCTCTTTTTGGCAGAACGTAAATATGGATAAACTATTTATTGATCTGTGAGCTATTACCGATATAGTGTTTTGATGGAATAGCTAAA
>CALCOW010000066.1 GCA_937899935.1 uncultured Phycisphaerae bacterium | reverse complement strand
AAAAATTACTCTTCCGAACGATCTGGCTATCATCGCCTTAAAGCAAGATTGAGAACCAGAAGTCGCATGAAGGACGAACGTCAGCCGGCCTGGTAGATCGGTGGCGGCAAATTCAACAAGGCCTCACGCAATGGTTGAAATGTGACGCAATCTTCGGTGTCCACATGCCGGGTCAGTTGGCTTTCTGGAGCTTCACAGAATCCAAAAGCACGTAGCGCTCTTTCGCCGCAGGCATATCGTTCCCATCGCCCCTCACACATTTCCATGGCCGCTTGCGTGACTAATATGCTAGCCACCATGCAGAGAGCCTCTGCTTCTTGACTTCGCCAACCTAATTGCCGCTGGGTACTTACCGCAGCGGACTGGCTGGCGCTGGCCATCGTCAACACTAAAACTGCAGCCACGAAAGCGACAGAGCGAGACGAGGGCCGCGTGCTAGATTGGGTATCGCCTTGGGCCATGGAACCTCCTACCGGCTTCCTATTATCCACTGTCCAAACCGCCCAGACAAGCCCAAGAAGCTATGTAAGATCGTTTCCATGTGATTCTGAGCGTAGGATAAAGGGCTGCGGACCCTCGCTTGCCCCTCATTAGTGTCCTTTTACTAGCGAAAGAGCCATGAACCCAGATACGGCCGAATTGCCCCCAACTACAGATGAAGTCGTCCTGAAGGTCGATGGGATGACGTGCGCTAGTTGTGCCCAGGCAGTTCAAAGAACCCTGGAGAGTCAGGATGGCGTTGAATCTGCCGTCGTGAGCCTGCCTCTGAACAGAGCCACTATTTCTGGCCACGATGTAGATGCTGAAACGCTGGCCACGGTCATCAAGAAGAGTGGTTATCAGGCAACTCTCTTTTCAGATGAACAGTCAATTGGTGAACTGCTCAGCGACATTGAACAACAACATTTACGCAACACACGCCAATGGCGATGGCGGGCTGTCCTTGGTCTAAGCGTTTGGGTTCCACTTGAATCACTGCATTGGATATTCCGTGGCCACGAGTCCATGGCACTGCAGTGGGTTATGTTTGCTGGAGCCACGGCCGTCATTCTCTTCGTGGGATGGGGCTTCCTCCGGTCGGCATTTCTTGCGGCGCTCCAGCGCACCACAAACATGGACACCCTCATTACGATCGGTGCTGGAACCGCCTATGTGTATTCACTGGTGCTCTTCATTCAGCAGCTCCTCGGTGTCCATGACGGGATGGGTTATTTTGCGGAAGCATCGGGGCTACTTGGTCTCATTAGCTTGGGACATTGGCTTGAAGCAAGATCCTCTGCCAAGGCCGGCTCTGCAGTACGCGACTTACTGAGCCTGCAACCCGATCATGCAACCATTCTCGATGATGATGGAACAACGCGCGATGTCAAAAGTGCAGATTTAGTTCCCGGCGATCGTGTGATCATTCGTCCGGGCGATGCTGTGCCGGTTGATGGCACTGTCATTGAAGGTCACTCAGAAGTTGATGAAGCGATCGTCACCGGTGAGTCGCGACTCATTGAGAAGCAGCAAGGGGATGCGGTGGTTGCCGCAGCCATTAATACCACTGGCCGACTCGTGATTGAAGCCAATGTCGATGGTCGACATACCACTGTTGCTCGTATTGCCGAGTTAGTGAGCGAAGCTCAGGCGAGTAAGGCCGATATTCAGCGCATCGCTGACCGCGTTTCGAGTGTCTTTGTACCAGCCGTCTTAGGCATTGCCGTTCTTACCATCGTCATCTGGTGGTCATTCGGCTATTGGTCGACAGGCGTGATTGCAGCAGTCACGGTCATGATTATTTCTTGTCCTTGCGCCCTTGGTCTTGCCACACCAATGGCGGTCATGGTCGGCGCAGGGTCGGCAAGTAAACGGGGCATTTTGATTAAGTCAGCAGGCGCCCTTGAAGTTGCCGGTCGATCGAAACGAATCATCTTTGATAAAACAGGTACGTTGACCAAGGGACAAGCAGAAGTTACCGCAATCACACCCACTGATTCGCAAATGTCAGCAGACGAGCTACTCGAAATTGCAGCAAAAGCTGAAAGCGCCAGTGAACACCCAATTGGTGAGGCGATTGTGACTGCTGCGAGGAAACGTGGTCTTACTGTTTCACAGCCAGATGAATTTAAGTCAACCTCAGGCCAAGGCGTTTGGGCACGTTTCGGAGATCAGGAAATTATCGTGCGCCGCGATCCCGAGGCAACTTGCCAGGTGCTCGTAAACGATAAGATAAAGGGCACCATCACCCTAGAAGATCAGCCTCGTGAAGACGCCGCAGAGGCAATTCGTGCTCTTGAATCGCTCGATATATCCGTCCATATGCTTACCGGTGATCGGCAAAGTGCGGCAGAACGAATTGCAGCACAGATTGGCATTAAGCCAGAAAATATCACTGCTGATGTCACACCAGAAGAGAAACATGCTTTCATACAAGCCAATGCGAATGGCGCTGTGATGGTCGGTGATGGCATCAATGATGCAGCGGCACTGGCAACGGCCGATTTAGGCATTGCGATGGCCTCTGGCACGAACATTGCTATTGAATCAGCCAATGTGGTCATTCCCAATGATCGCGTGCTCGCGGTTCCAGAGACCATCGTTATTGCGCGCAAGTCACTGCGCACGATTCATCAAAATCTATTCTTTGCCTTCATCTACAATACTTGCGCAATCCCGATTGCCGCAGTCGGGCTGATGGCAGAATACGGCCCAATGATTGCTGCACTGGCCATGGGCCTGAGCGATGTCTGTGTCATCGGCAATGCACTGAGGCTCCAGGCCCGGCTCCGGAGAGACCGCCCTCTTCTGCCTGAAATCCCAGCAAGATCTCAGTGAAATATCGAAATACCAATGCTGAGGTGGCATTTTCATGTCCCCAAACCGCAACTCAACCGACAATCAAGAAGAGAGTCCCGAGATTTGCTGGCAACAGTCGCCTCTGGGACCGTAGGATTTAGTGGTCACCATATTTGTTCCTGAGTGTGCTGATTATCGACAAGGATCGACAATGCCAAACAACTCACTCTTGCCAATCAATCAAGCTCAGTTTGACTACTGGAAGGCGCACCACCTGCTCAATCGAGCTGGCTTTGGTGGCACACCCTATCAAGTGCAACAGCTCACCAGCCTTGGATTAAACAAAGCCGTGGACCTGCTGCTCGATTATCAGGATTTGCCAACCATCCCTCTGAACATTGACTCTTTTGATTCGAATATTATTCGCCCCTACAACAGAGAGGAACGTGCGACGCTCACCAAAGCCCGCCGATCTGATGACGAAGCCACACTCTCTCGCCTAAGACAACAGCGAAACGAAAGACGCGCTGAAGATCGCGGGCAGATGCGCCGCATCCAGGCATGGTGGCTGAAACGAATGATTGAGACCAATCGCCCATTTGAAGAGAAGATGACTCTCTTTTGGCATGGGCACTTTGCCTCTAGTTTTCGTGCGGTTGAAGATAGCTATCACATGCTCATGCAGAACAATCTGTTCCGTGAACATGCAGCGGGGAATTTTAAACAACTTGCGCATGAGATCATTCGCG
>CALCOW010000065.1 GCA_937899935.1 uncultured Phycisphaerae bacterium | reverse complement strand
ACTCGCTTTGCCGCTATCGAGAGCTTAGGTGAATTCTTATTTAAGAGACAGTGATTTTGGCCGATAATGAAATTCTTGAAGCATGCAAAGTCAATTCTAGAAGTTTTACCGGTTAACAAAATATGGATATTGCAACTGTTATTGGCCTAGTCGGTGTACTAGGCCTCATCTTCTGGGCGATGGACAGTGCCGCGGGTATCGGCGCGTTCATCGACCCTGCTTCGGTCGTTATTGTCTTTGGAGGATCTATTGCCGCGCTACTTATGCGTTCCACTCTGCCCGAGTTTATAAATGCTTGGGCGAAAGTTTTGATGAAAACGATCCTAAATAGTAATGAAGACCCAGGCCAACTTATCGAGCAGATTGTTTCGATGGCAAATATCTCTAGAAGAGACGGTGTCATCGCCTTAGAGGGCCAGATGGGGGAAATTAGTAACCCTTTTTTACAAACCGCTATTGGAATGGTGGTCGATGGTACCGATGCGGACACTATCGAAGCCAAACTAAATAATGACATCGAGTTAATGGCCCATCGACATGGTGAGGCGTCCGGCGTCTTTAAGTCCTGGAAAGATATTGCGCCAGCAATGGGCATGATTGGTACCCTTATCGGTCTGGTCGCCATGCTCTCAGGTATGGATGATCCCAAGGCGATTGGCGCTGGTATGGCCGCTGCATTATTGACGACGCTGTATGGCGCGTTGATAGCCAATGTGGTCTTCTTGCCTATGGCCGATAAGTTGGGCGCTCGGACCGCTGAAGAGACACTCCTGAAGACCATGATCATTCAAGGTGTGATGTCTATTCAGTCTGGCGATAACCCACGTAATGTTGAGTCTAAGTTACTCACGTTCTTGCCACCAAGTGTGCGTCTCACACAACAGGTTCGACGGGAGGCTGCTTGATTTATGCGATCTTCTCGCCGTAAAAAGAAGCTTCGCGAAACACCCGGATGGATTGTCACCTTCGGTGACATGATGGCATTGCTGCTGTGCTTTTTTATTCTGCTGCAGATGTTTTCTGAACTCAAGAAAGACCATGAATATCAGCGTGTGATCACCGCCATTAAAGACGCCTTCGGCTATTCCGGCGGCGTTGGTGTGATGCCAGTCGATGATGTGCCCTTGAATTCGATGGTGGAGGTTCTCGAAGAAATTGCAGTCGAGAATGATGCTCAGCAGCAAGAAAGTCAGAACGACGCCCAAGGGCTCGATGGCCCTCATTTGCGGGTCACGCGGATACGCGAGGGGATTGTCTTTACGATTGGTGGTCCAACAACTTTTCAAGAAGGATCGGCGACGATTAGTGCCGAAGGTCGAACAGAACTTGAGCAGCTCGCCACCTTGTTGGCGGGACGTTCTAACAAGGTGATTGTTCGCGGCCATGCCGCTGCAAAATACCTTGATCCTAGAAGTTCTTGGGAGGATCTGGACGATCTCAGTTTTCATCGTGCGAGAAATGTGAAAGAAGCACTGGTTGATTTTGGTATTGAAGATCGTGTGTTTCGACTTGAAGCAGTCGGGATGCGTGAGCCGGTCAATCCACGTGCGTTGAATCTCAATGATGTTGCAGAGAATCGTCGTGTTGAGATCATACTAACTGAACAGATGATTAATGAATTCAATCAGGATGCAGACTTTACGTCACCAAGCCTGGTACAAGGGGAGTTCTAAGATGGCTCAGAGAAATAACCCTGACACATCGGCAAGTGAAAATGAAAATCCGAGCCGGCGGCTCAACAGACGCATGATTGGTATTGTTGCGGCCATTCTTGTTATTGAAGCTGCTGCTATTTTGTTTCTGGTCAATTTGACCGGTGGCCCGACAGCAGCACAGGCTGATGAAAGTCCGTTAGCGCTACTTGAAATGGCCGATGATCGGATCGTTGAGGTTCAGGTACTCGGTGCACGCCTTCCAAATGCGAAGGTGGGAGTGACCTATCTCTATGACACTGAGGTCTATGTGCAAGTGCGGAAGAAACAAGAGGGTCGCGTGACTGACCATCTGGACCAATTTGGCAATGAGATCAAAGCAGAGATTTCAGCCATTTGGAAGGCGGCTGATCCAAGCCACTTCCAGGAGGCCCGCTTGGAGACGCTGACCCGCAAACTTTTGGTTCTGCTCAATGATCGCTTTGGCAATGATCCAGAAACAGGTGAGCCAGTGCTGGAGAAGTGCGTGATCGTCATGGGCACCGGTTTCCGCATGTGAGGCGGTATGAGGCTGATTCCAGGCCATTTCAGTCAGTCATTTACTGAGCGTATGAGACCACCTGGGGATGACCGAACCTCGGCCAACCGAAGATATTCAGTTTTTGGCCTCTCATGACCGATGAAGCAGGTTGGCACTGGAGTGCCTGGTATGGTTGCCGCGCGCCGCAATGGTGTCGGGAACGAATTGACGTCGGATTACCACCCCCTTCGGAGACGCCAAGGATGGCTGACCAAGCAGATCAGGGTTTCAACCCTCGACCCCCTCAACAGCCGGTTCCACAGCAAACGGCGCAGCCGAAAAATGCTCCCGAAGCGGTCGAAGCGTCGCCATTACACCAACCACCACCTTCTGCTTCTGATGGAACTGGCATGACAGATGCGAGCGAGGCACTTGAGAAGGTCGCTGAAGCTGCCGAGAAAGTTGCTTCCACCACAGACGAACAGGTCGATGCGGCCGACACTTTTCAGATGCCGCACTTTGAAGATTCAGACGCCAGTACGTCAAGAGTGAATGGAACGGCGAGCTCTGGCTTGGAGCGTCTGGATGATGTGGAGTTAGATGTACAAATTGAACTGGGTCGAACACGGATGTATGTGCAGGATGTACTGCGTCTGAACTCCGATTCAGTGATCGAGCTAGAGCGTGCCGCTGGTGACCCTGTTGACATTCGCGTTAATGGGCAACTCGTCGCACGTGGAGAAGTGCTCGTGGTTGACGAAACTTTGTGTGTACGGATTGGCGAGATTGTGGAGGAAAACCAAGGCGCCAACTGAGGAGACGCGCTGATGCCTCTTTGGTGTTAGTGTTGAGATGAATGGCTCCGGATGGATTCGGAGCTTAGAGAGCCAGGGACGGCATGATGACCGAAAAGGTCGATGGACATTGGTTTGCTGTAATACTCGCACTTGCGAGCGTGTGGTCGTTAGGCAGCCTCGCCTTCGGGGACCAACAGCCCCTGCTGCTCGAAGCGAACAATCCGGTCTCCTTGACTGATGAATCACCTCTGGTTGAGACAGTTCTCCCGACACTTGAAATTGAACAGCGACCGCTTGGTGCGCCACAAGAGAGTCGAGCGCTCGATATCGCCTCTGGTAATGATGGTGCTGCGACCAATCATGACAACACGACCTACGACCCAACACAAAGTGAAATTGTGCGGGTTGGCCTCGCTCTTGGGGGCGTTCTAGCGCTCATCCTTCTTTTGCGTGCCGTATTACGTCGGATGGGTGCGACATCGGGCATGTCTGGTGCACTCGGTGGACGCCGTCCTTCCGGTGTTCTTGAGGTCTTAGGCCGTTTTCCGACTGGTCGCAAACAATCAATGGTTCTGCTCAAGCTGGGTCGACGCCTCGTGCTAGTGCATCAGACGCCGACTGGGATGCAATCACTGGCTGAAGTGGTTGACCCCGATGAAGTGGCGGCGCTGTTGACACGGGTGGAGGCTGGCCAAGTTCGGTTTGGCGGCCAGTCAGCAACGAGCGCCATCAAACGAATCTTCTCGAGAAAGAAGTCCGCTGCATCAAAGAAAAAGTTTTCCAAAGTGCTGGATGCAATGCATGATGACCCTTGGGAAGCTACTGCCAACGACGCGCCGACACTCGGTGATGTTGATCATGGTCAGGATGTTCAATCTGTCTTGGCACGTGCTTCGCGTCGCGAGGCTAGCAAGGATGGAAGCGAGTTAGTCGATTTGACTCGTGTTCGTAAGTCCAACACAAAGTCACTTCATTCTCATGACGCGCCTCCTGGCGGGGAGCAGGGCGTATGAGTTTTCGTTGTGGGTCTCGACACTTGTTTCTCCTGTTTTGCGTTGCAATTACATGTAGTGCGATCCCTGTCGCGGCGCAGCAAGCCGTTGGAGTTCAAGTGTCTCCTATGGATCCTGGGATCCTAGAAAATCCTAATCCTCTGACAGTTTTGCAAGATGTCGCCGACGCAATTCCTGGCACAGAAGGCCGTCTCAGCGCCGTGCTTAACATCATGTTGCTGTTGACAATCCTTGCTCTCGTGCCATCGATTCTGATTCTGTGTACATGTTTTATTCGTCTCGTCATTGTCTTTGGCTTGCTGCGTCAAGCATTAGGTACGCAAGGTCTGCCACCAAGTCAGGTCGTTGTTGGGCTGAGTCTCTTTCTCACGCTTGTGGTCATGACGCCCACGCTCGAGCGCATGTACGTTGAGGGAATTCAGCCATATGCGCAGGGCGAAGAGGTCAGCTACGAGGTGGCGTGGGACCGTACCAAGCAGCCACTCCGCGATTTTATGTTTGGGCAACTTGAGGCCACCGGTAATTGGTCAAGTTTGTACATGATTCTCAATTACCGGGGTGTGGATACTTCACAGCCACAGGAACTTCAGCGCAGTGACGTCGACATGATCTCACTGATACCGGCCTATGTGCTCAGTGAATTGAAGACCGCATTTCTCATCGGTTTCCGTATCTTTCTGCCTTTCCTTGTCATTGACATGGTGATTGCGAGCATTTTGATTTCGATGGGAATGCTCATGTTGCCACCCGTACTCATCTCGCTTCCTTTTAAGTTGTTGTTGTTTGTACTTGTTGATGGTTGGGCGCTCGTTGCGGGGTCACTTCTGGCAAGTGTCGTTCAGGGTGAAGGTCCGGTTGGCGTGACCGGTCCTGTCTTTGGCAGTGGTCCATAGGAGGTGCTGCTTGGAAGGTGATGCAGTTGACATTGTCAGGCAGGCATTCATGCTCTCGTTATTAATTTCAGCACCAATTCTTGGGGCTGGTCTCATCGTGGGTTTGCTCATTAGCCTTTTGCAGGCGGTGACACAAGTGCAGGAGCAGACGCTGAGTTTTGTTCCCAAGATCGTGGCAATGGTATTGGTTGCCGTTGCGATTCTGGGATGGTTGACGGTCAAAATGACAGATTTCGCAATCGAAATGTTTGTTTGGTTCTGAGGTGCGAGGGGTGAACTATGGCGATTTTAAGGACTGACTTCTTTGCAAACACTGGTGCCTCATATACCGGCTGCACTTCTCGTGATCTTCCGAATTGGAGGTCTGATGATGTTTGCGCCGGTATTGGGATCCAATCTGATTCCAGTCAAATTCAAAGCGCTACTGGCCTTCGTACTGGGGCTCGCTATTTACGGAATTGTGAGTGCCGGGCCGGTGAGC
>CALCOW010000064.1 GCA_937899935.1 uncultured Phycisphaerae bacterium | reverse complement strand
TGTCAGCTCCAACGACGAAACCGCGTGGTAGAGGGGCGAATGGCCCTCGTCGTCGCACACGTTCGGCCCCGCGCCGCGCGCCAACAAGAGCTCGACCAGCGCCGACTTCGCGGCCCCGTACTTCTCAGCTTTCGTGTCGCCGTCGTCGGGCAGCTTCAAGGCGCGGATGAGCGGCGTGTCGCCGTGCTGGTTCGCAAAGTTGACGTCGACCAGCCCCATCTCGAGCAGATTGTCGATCTCGTCGAGGTCGCCTTCCTTGGTGGCGTCGAATCACCGGCCTGAGTGCCATCGGTAGCACCGCACGCGCTCCGCGCGAGGTGGGCCGCAACCCCATCTCCTGGCGAGAGTCGCATAATCGCGGCCGTAACATGGCGGCCATTTTTGGTCGCTGGGGTTTTGTCACAGTGGGTATAGCCGTTCCACTCGTCCTGGCAATTCTGATGGGCACTGGAACCGTGAACGCTCCTGTCACGACCAGAATCATTACTGCATTGGTGGCCGCTGAAGTGGTCGTGGTGACACTCGTTGCCATCAATATGAGCGCCACCGCAGTGGCTCGCGAGCGCGAAGATGGAACACTTGACTTGATCCTGACCACCCCTATTCAGCCAGGTCCGTACATCGCTGGCAAATTACGTGGGATCGTTCAGTTCCTTGCCCCCATGATGGTGGTCCCCATCGTCTCTATGCTCATTTTGTCAATCTATGTCATGACCGGTGGTTTCGACCATTTCAATAGCCAATCCACTGGGCGGTGGTGCCTTGACTCTGCCACTGGTGCTTCCAGAAGGGGTGCTTGCTTTGGCCCTAACTCTTGTTCCATTCATCGCTTTTTGTGTCATGATTGGACTTCAATGGTCAATTCGCAGCAAAGGTACGATTGCTTCGGTCGTCTTCTCGGTACTGATCGCTGGAACCGTACTTGGGCTGCTCAGCCTCTGTGGCATTCCTGCTGGTGCCAATTTGTCTTATCTGGGCGTGTTCATTACCAGCATCAGCCCTATCAATGTTCTCTACGCGAGCTCTTTTCCCATCAGCATGATCCCTGATGCCTTTGATAAGAACCAGAATGCCGCCCGAATCACGCTGATCATTGGCTCTGCCATTGGTGCTCTGATCTACACCGGCATTGTCTGGGCCATGTACACCAATATGAAACGTGGCTTCATGATGACCGTCCGTCGGCTGGCAGGTACCGCGTAGTGGATGGCCAACCTCGCGTCATGGACGGGCAGCTCGATCTTTCAAGGCCTTGGTATGATGCCACCGGTTCACAGATCCAGCCTGCGGTTGCATGAGGAGACCTGCCATGTCACAAACGACATCAGAAGAAACAGTACCGAAGCTTTATGACGGTGAAGGAGATTCTCTGATCCAAGCCGACCGACGTGCTGATCGTGTGGTGCTCTTGCCAGCGGGTAATCCAAAAATCGCTGACTCAAGTTCACGTTGTGTGCGCATTCAGTGGGGACAACATCTACTCAACGATATGCTTTCTCGCCGCTACCGCACTTTGGTTTGCGGCGTCAATCCTGATGACAATGCCAAAGGCATTATTGGTCTTCTTGCCGATCTGTTGCCAACCAGTCAATGGAATGCAGATTCAATCACCATGCACGCCCGCACCTTTGCGAGTTCTGCATCCCCAGATGATGTACTGGTCCTCAAATACGATATGGATGCGGTTGAGGTGCTCGCACTCTTACGCCACCCAGACAGAGATCATTTCACGCTCAATGACATTTCAGGTGGCTTCCGAAAAATAGCCCGCATGCTTGAACATCGCTACGACCGCTTACCTTGCGCCTCGATTAGCTTCTTGGGCGCGAAGTCAAACCGGCTCGTTGATGCCTCAGGTAAGGAACCAAGTTTCGAGACCGTGCTGCGAACCATGCATGAATCTGGCTACTGTGGCGACGTCTATCCATCACTCCGTATGTGGGAACTCGCGCCAACAGGTGTCTTTGCATCGTATCCCTATTCTGAGTCAATCGAAAAAATGCGCGACGGCGGGTTCTAGTTCACCGTTCAGAACCGGCTATTGGCACACCCCCCAGCCTGCAATCACCGCGCGTTGATCTGTGACATTGATCAAATGCTCAAAGTAGGTTTTACAGGCGCTTGATGTCTGCCTGGGTAACGCGGGTGACAGGGCTCGAACCTGTAACCTTCGGTTTCGTAGACCGATGCTCTATCCAATTGAGCTACACCCGCATGTGTGCCGTTACCACAAGTAGAGAGGCAGGGTACCAGAGGCCCCATAGCCACTCAATAGCGGCAGTTTGCCTCTAAAGTTCGACCTTTGCACCTAACGCCGCGATAAAGGCGCTCAACCAGGCTGGGTGAGCTGGCCAAGCTGGTGCGGTGATGAGATTGCCGTCTACATGAGCTTCGGGCCAATCGCACACCACAAAGGTGCCACCAGCAGCTTCAACATCTGGTTGGAGCGAAGGATAGGCGTTGAGTTTGCGTCCCCGAACCACCCCTGCTGCGGTTAAGACACCAATACCGTGACAAATGGCGGCTATTGGTTTTTCAGCCTCTGCGAAATGCCGAACAATTTCGAGACACCGCTGGTCTAATCGAAGCTGCTCATAGCCACGTCCCCCTGGCACCAACAACCCCGCATAAGCATTGGGGTCAGTCTGATCAAAGTCAGCGGTCAAGGTGAAATTGTGACCACGCTTCTCGGTATAAGTCTGATCGCCCTCAAAGTCGTGCACCGCCGTCTTGATGGTGTCGCCCGCTTTCTTGCCTGGGCTCACGACATCAACGATGTAACCCAACATTTCCAAGGCCTGAAAAGGGACCATGACCTCATAATCTTCACTGAAATCACCAACCACCATGAGTAGTCTTGCAACTGCCAAAACTACTGACCTGCCTCATCTTCGGGCTCACCCACGTCAACATTATCCCAGTCGATCTCACCACCCTCCGTACCAACTTCAGCAACGATTGCCTTAGCACGCTCGACATCCTTCTCTGGAACTTGCACCGCGATACCGCCAGGCGTCCCCCCCTCGGGAAACGGGAGGCCAGTGCCACCAGAAGCGGATGAAAAAGCGACCGCTTTAATACCAGCATCATTCAGTGCATCGACGAGCACCTGGGCCAGTACTTCTGAAGGTGGTGTGGCCACCGTAATGAGATCGTTTGTGTCATGGCTCATGAAAGTCTCTTTTCTACGACGGCATTCAGTTTGATGCACCGAGTGGTTGCATTTCTTCTGGAACAGTCCCCGCGAACTCAATCGTCCGCGTGGTGAAGGCGAAATCGGCACCGTGCTGTTTCACGATGGCGCCAATGCGCACCAATACATCTGATCGCACATCTTCAAATTTAGCCCAAACGGTTGTTTTCGTGAAGGTGTAAATCATGATATCGATTGATGAATCGCCATAGGTGGTGAAGTTCACCAACATGGTCTGGGATGTATCGATCTCTGGATGCTCAGTCAACATCTTTTTAATGTCATCACTCACGGCCTGGACTTGATCAAGGTCTCGATAGCGAAGCATTAAGTTGAACTTAATACGTCGGTTGGTCATGCGCGAGGGGTTGACGGTAATGGCCTTGAGGAAGATTGAGTTGGGCACATAGATAGGACGTTTATCAAAGGAACGAACGACCGTCGCATAAAGACCGATTCGCTCAACGGTTCCCTCCATTTTTCGGTCGGGCGATTGAATCCAATCACCGACCTTAAATGGCGAGTTAAACAGCACCATCAAGCCGCCAAAGAAGTTGGACACACAATCCTGAGCAGCAAAACCAATAGCGGCAGCGCCTACACCACCAATCGTGAGTAACGCGGTGAGATTAAATCCTAGTGACTGAATGCCAACAAGTACCGCGACTACCCAGACAACCACCACCCCGAAACCAATAACCGCCTGGATGGCCGTCAGATCAAATTCAGCATTTGACGCATTATGCCTTGAAACGAGCACGTCTTCACTACGACGTAAGCAACGTGCAACAAACCAAGCAAGCAGTGCAATAATGACGAGTACTCGCGCATCACTTACATAGTTGTAAAACACCGGCACCATCCTGGTGTCCTCCGGCATATAGAGTTCGATAGACGCCGTAATAGCGGTCATCCAGATACCCAGGCCCAATGGCCTGGTCACGGCAGCGGCAATAACACTGCGTAGCTCATGGCCATCTCGATCAGCTCGATTACGCAATTTTCTTACCACAACACGCTGCACGACATCGGCAATCAATGCACCGACGAGCAGCACCGCCGTCAAAATCAAATCAATGCCGTGCTTATCCAGAAACAGGTCAACGGCGTTGACGTACGTGTCCGTGTCGAACCAATCAACTGGAAGTTCAACCGTAGACGCAGTCTGTTCGGGGGTCGCTGCGTCCGAGGGAACCGCTGATGAGGCGGTCACCTGGCTTGTTTCCAGCGGGCCGGTCTTTGAAGGATCCGCCTCCATTGGGAAACTCCACTAAAAAATTGAAAAGGCAAAGAGGCCGGCAACAACGACCAACCCGATCACAATAACCCAGAAAATCCACCAAAGCACATTGACCGCCTCATTCCGCTCGGTCCCATCATCACTCTGCCACGTTGACTCGTTGCGATTGTGTTCAGGACCATCGATGATCGGGGGTTCATTATCGAGGTTTGACTGTGGTGCGTCGCTCATAGGGCCTCCACTTTGATATCAGCTGTACACGGCGCACGCAGAATAGCAGAGGTGGCCGATGCTGTGCCTCCCCGGCCATTCTGATGAGGAGGGCCCTAAGACCATCCCCAATCAGCGCGATAACGCAAGGGATCCACTATCCTATGGTCTTGGCTGCCACCGACGACCAGGGGTGTCTCTGGAGGTCGCAGCCTGAGAGTCGGATGCCAAAATGAGGCCCCCCGTGACCAAGGCGCCAGTAAAACAGACGAATCACAAAAAGGTGGCAGCGTCAAAAAATGATGCGGCTAAAGGCAAGGTGAAAAGTAGTAACGACGCCAAGACGCTCAAGCACTGGTTACGTGAGATGTTACTCATCCGCGAGTTTGAAGTACGGACCATGCAGGCGTATCAAAATCGATTGGTCGGCGGGTTCTGTCACATTTATAGCGGCCAAGAAGCCGTTGCCGTTGGCACCATCGCAGCCCTTCAAGATGATGACCCAATCATCACCGCATACCGATGCCATGGCCATGCCTTGGCCAGGGGCATGGATCCGTATTACTGCATGGCAGAATTGTTCGGCAGATTTGATGGTTGTGCGAAAGGCAAAGGCGGATCGATGCATATGTTCGATCGGGAGAAACACCTCTACGGTGGACATGCCATTGTTGGTGCCCAAACACCCCTAGCAACCGGCTTGGCATTTGCGACTAAATATGAGCAGGAAGTAATCAAAACAAGCGACCATACACGCGTCACCGTTTGCTACCTCGGGGATGGCGCCTTGAACCAAGGTGGATTTCATGAGGCGATGAACCTCGCGGGCGTCCTTGACCTTCCCGTGATCTTTGTGATTGAGAACAATGGTTATGCCATGGGTACCTCAGTTGCCAGAGGCACCACACTGGCCGACGCGCTCTATCGCAAAGCTGAGTCCTACGGAATGACCGGGCACCTGATTGAGGAAGGCATGGATGTTGTCACGGTTCATGATCAGTTTAAAAAGGTGGTCGACGAAACTCGTAAGACTTCAAAACCTGATCTTGTAGAAATTCGAACGTACCGATTCAAAGGTCACTCGATGTCGGATCCTCGCAAGTACCGAACTCATGAAGAAGAAGAGAAGTGGAACAAGCAAGATCCAATTGACCATCTCTCGCATGATCTCATTAAGGCAGGCGAATTGACTCAGGATGAGTTCAAGAAAATGACCACCGAGATTCGCGGAGAGATTCGTGACGTCGTCAAGCGAGCCAGTGAAGCGGAACCACCACCGCTAGATGAACTTTATGTCGATGTTCACACCGGCAACTGGGGCCCTTTTAAGGGCACGACGCTGCCCAACATGTTGCGTGGTGACAATGAAAAAACCACGGATCAAAATCAGGAGAGCCACTAACCATGGCCAGAGAAATTGAATTCCGTGACGCGCTCCGCGAAGCAATGACTGAAGAAATGCATCGCGATGAACGTGTCTTCTTAATGGGCGAAGAAGTTGCCCAGTACAACGGCGCCTACAAAGTCAGCCGTGGCATGCTTGAAGAATTTGGGGCCGAGCGAATTATCGACACGCCCATTTCAGAAACAGGCTTCTCAGGCTTGGGTATTGGCGCCGCCATGATGGGACTCCGCCCGATCATTGAGTTCATGAGTTGGTCGTTCAGCCTCGTTAGCGCTGATCAAGTCCTTAATAACGCTCCCAAGATGCTCTATATGTCAGGCGGTCAATTTGGTGTTCCGATTGTTTTTCGAGGCAATGATGGTGCTGGTGGCCAACTGGGATCAACCCACTCATGGTGCGTCGAGTCAATGTTTGCAAACGTGCCCGGACTAAAAATGATCATCCCAGCATTCCCTGATGACGCAAAGGGTCTACTCAAGAGCGCTATTCGAGATGATGACCCTGTCTTTTGTCTTGAATCAGAACGACTACTCTCCCTGAAGGGCGAAGTTCCAGAAGAAGAATATCTCACGCCCATCGGCGAAGCTCGTGTCCGACGCACTGGAAATGATTGCACGATTGTGGCCTTTGGCCGACCCGTACACTTTGCGCTGGAGGCAGCAACGGAATTAGCCAAATCAGGAATAGAATGTGATGTCATTGATGGCCGATCCATTCGCCCCCTTGACATGGACACGATTGCAACCTCGGTAAGAAAAACGAACGCCTGTGTCGTTGTCGATCAGTCATGGCCATTCGCCTCAATTGCTTCAGAAATTTCGGCTCAGGTCCAAGAATGTTGTTTTGATGATCTGGATAACCATGTCCATCGCGTGAACAATGATGATGTGCCAGCGCCATACGCCACCAATCTTGAACAAGCGATGCTACCGCATGCTGGCAAGGTTATTGAGGCCGTTCGGTCAGCAACTTACAACTTATAAACTTCTTCACAACTAGACCGCCAGTGTTTGATTACTGTCCGGGAGCCTTCCACCATGACGATTCCGATCACAATGCCGCGACTCTCCGACACCATGGAGCAAGGCACCGTCATTAAATGGCATGTTCAACAGGGCGATGCAGTTAGTAGCGGCGATACGATCGCCGATGTCGAGACTGACAAGGCCACCATGGAAATGCAGGCTTTTGATGATGGGACCGTTGCCGAGATCATCTCCAAGGAAGGTGATACGGTCGATGTAGGCGCCACCATTGCCGTGCTCGCTGAAGAAGGAGAAGAATCCTCTACTGCGGCGAAAGCGGAGGCCCCAACGGAGACAGACACCCAAGACGCACCTGCTGAGCAACCTGAAGTGATCGAGGCGCCAAGCGCAGAGCCCACACCAGAACCAGTTGCTGAACAATCAGCCGTGAGCCAACCGGCAGCAACACCCGCCGCCTCGCCTGCGTCAGCAGCTGGCCATGAACATATGCGCGTTACACCGGTTGCACGTCGCATTGCTGATGACAACAACCTTGATCTCTCCTTGATTCACGGCTCTGGTCCACAAGGACGCATCATTAAGCGTGATGTTCTACAGGCGATTGAGTCTTCCAAAGAGAATCAGGCTGCCGTTCCTCCAGCTGCGATTGTGACCTCAGATAAACCAACTGAGATGGCACAAGTTGTAACGCCAGTTTCTACGACAGCATTGGTAGCAGGTGATCATACGGCCGCTCTTACGCCAATGCGGCAAACGATCGCGCGCCGACTTGTTGAGTCAAAGACGACGATTCCGCATTATCAAGTCACCATGAAATTCAACATGGATCCCCTCCTTGAATTACGCAAGTCCCTTAATGATCAACTGGCGCATCATGAGGTTAAACTATCGGTCAACGATTTTTTAGTGCGAGGTTGCGCGCTCGCCATGGCAGACCACCCAGATTTCAACGCCTCCTTTGGTGGAGACCACATTCTCTACCATGGACAAGTGAACATTGGTGTTGCGATCTCTCTGCCCGCCGAAAAAGGCGGCGGACTGGTGGTGGCAACCATTCGTGACGCTGATCTCAAGAGCCTCCGACTGATCTCAGCCGAAACCAAGGTGCTCGCTGAGAAAGCACGTACACGAGGACTCACCGTTGAGGAAATGAGCGATGCCACGTTCACGCTGTCGAACCTTGGGATGTTTGGCGTCGAGCACTTCACTGCCATCATCAATCCTCCCAATAGTGCGATCCTCGCCGTTGGTGCATCTGTCCAACTCCCGGTTGTGCGAGATGGACAGGTCGTCGTCGGCCATGAGATGCAGGGCACGCTGAGCCTGGACCACCGTGTCATCGATGGAGCAATGGCCGCACAGTACCTCCAAACCCTCAAGGAACTGATTGAAACCCCCACGATGCTGTTGGTCTAGACTCACCTGTTGCTAGCGCCAGGGCACCACGGGCAAAAAGAGCTGCCCCTCACGTTGCATTTTGGGCGATTTCTGACATACTCCCCGCTTCCACTTTCAACGGCCCCTGGCTGATCCAGGGGTATCAGGAGACCGTCCGTGGCCCATTCATTGTCCGCCAAGAAAAGAATTCGCCAGAATGCCAAATGCAGAGCGCGTAATCTGTGGCGGAAACGTCAGATTAAGCATCAAACCAAAGCGGTGCTCAAAGCGATTCAAGCACAGGACGTTGCAACGGCAGAAACTGAATTTCGCAAGACGTGCGGGCTCCTTGACCGTGTAGCCACAACCAGCACACTGCATCGGAACACGGCTGCACGCCGTAAGAGCCGCCTCTCGCGACGCATTCGCGATCTGAAGCAGAAGGCGAGCAACAACTAAACCTGCCCCCAAGTAGGCCCCACCTGCAGGCCCTCTCTTGAACCAGCGCCCAACCGCCTCTGAAGTACGCGAGCCCACACCAGCGCGTCGTATGTCCTACTGGATCATCAGTCGACAGCCGCTGCAGATGTTGATCTTTCTGCTGCCCTTGATTATCGCTTATGAGATTGCTCTGGTGACCGTGCTTAATCGAGACGGTGTGCCGATCACGAATATTGCTCATCAACAGCTCATCGAACTACTAGAAGGTTTTGCGGTACCGGCTCGCGATGCCTTGTTTTTTGGTGGCCTCATCATTGTGGTCGTGCTTTTATTTTGGCACCTATTCACACGAGCGCCCTGGCGCGTCAGTGGCCAAGCACTTCTTGGCATGATCTTAGAGTCGATCGTACTCACCGCGCCACTGGTCATACTCTGGCAACTCATCAGTCAATTCGGTATTCCTGATCGGGTTGATGCCGCCATCGAGGGAGAAATGCTTGCCGCGCTGGCAAGGACACCTGCCCAACTTCCATCCCAGGCATTTGCCGAACTCACGAAACTGCAACAGCTCACCATTGCTATTGGTGCTGGGCTTTATGAGGAACTCATTTTCCGTATGGTGCTGATCGCCGCGGTCCATCTCATTCTGGTTGATCTACTAAAGACCCCACAAGTCTTGGCAATCATTATCGCAGTGGTCCTGTCGGCCATCGCGTTTGCCTGGTACCACCCCACCGTGGGCATGACGACTGAAACTGAGTCATTGGTCATTACCTTTTATTTCTTGGCCGGCGTCTACTTTGCTGGGGTCTACGTCATACGCGGTTTTGGGATCGTAGTTGGGGTCCATGCAGCCTACGACTGCTTTGTAGCACTGATTGGGGCTTAGCGAACCTGGCCGTATCTTGGCATGGTGTTGGCCAGGCTGATACCATGACCCGATGCGGTCCATTTAGCACCCGTTGCTATATGGAAACACTCTTCAACATCGATTTGGGAGGAACTCGAACCATGAATCGTACCCTCACGCTAGCAACGTTGGCCGCCTCATCAATGGCCTTGATGACAGGCTGCAACAAGAACCAAAAGACTGAGTCAGCCCAGAAAGCTGATAACTCTGTTCCAGCAATGAAAATCCAACCGGCTGCTGAGCAAGCAAGGACTGCTGGCGATAGTTCACAGACCACACTGGCCGTAGGCGACAAAGCGCCTGCACTCTCCATTGACCATGTGATCAAGGGCGAAGGCGTCACCTCATTTGACGGTGACAAGGTGTACGTCGTTGAGTTCTGGGCAACCTGGTGTGGCCCGTGTCGATCAAGCATGCCACATCTCAGTGAACTTCAAGATCAATACAGTGGGGACGTCACGATCATTGGCGTCAGTGATGAAGAAGTTGGAAAAATCCAGGACTTCCTGACGAATAATGGTCCCAATGACCAATCCTGGGATGACAACATTCGATACGTTCTGGCGACAGATCCTGACCGATCGATGCATGATGCGTACATGAAAGCTGCAAAGCAGCGAGGCATTCCAACCGCATTTGTGGTCGATCAGAATGACAACATTGCCTGGATTGGACACCCAATGGCCATGGATGAAGTACTCCCCCAAGTCATCGATGGATCATGGGATGCGCAAGCAGCTCGCCGCCAAATGGAAGAAGAACAGAAAATGCAGGCGGCAATGGAAGCTAAGAACCGTCAACTCATGGATGCAAGGCAAGACGAAGACTGGGACACCTATCTCAAATTGCTTGGTGAAATGAGCGACGAATTTCCAGACAATATCAGCATCAAGATGTCGATGTTCGACACCATGATTATGCATACGAAACAAAAAGATGCTGCCTATAAGATTGCCGATGAAGTTCTTGCCACCGATGCAGAGAACGCTCAGCTTTATAACGCCCTCGCGTGGGCTGTGGCGACCGAGGCCAACGAAGATTGCCGTGATCTTGATTGGGCACTCAAGGCTGCAATGAAAGCCAATGAATTAGATGGCGGCACCAATGCGGCGGTGCTTGATACGGTTGCTCGTATCTATTATGAGCAAGGCCATCTGACCGATGCGATCGCCTGGCAAAAGAAAGCCGTTGAGCATGCTCAGGGTGATGCCATGAGTTCTGAGATACGTGAGATGCTGACCAAGTACGAGACTGAATCCAAAGAAACCAAAGCAACAGCGAATGTCGACTAGCACAATTTTGCTTCGAACCACGAGTTAACAATACAGCCGCCCAGCCAGATGCTGGGCGGCTGTTCTTTTTCTTATGAGGCGATGTCGTTTAGAATATCAACTGTCACCATGAGCAAATCAATTGTCATTGTGGGCGCCGGTATTACAGGTCTCTCCTGTGCTCACTATTTACTTGAGCGCGGCTATAAAGTCACCGTCATCGACAAAGATTTGATCGACAACGGTGCCTCAACTGGCAATGCCGGCATTGTGGGCGTTGGTCACCCCCCACTACAACGACCTGGGCTCACCAAGCAGACCCTACGATTTTTGCTTGATCCGAAAGGCCCTTTGTACATCAAACCGAGCCTCAATCCAGCGCTATGGCGTTGGTTCTGGGGTTTTAGAAAAGCGTGTACAAAGCGTCAATTCGAGCAATCGATGCAGATGCTTATGCAGATGGCTGAGGGAATTACCAGTAGCTTTGACGATCTTATTCAAGGCAACGAAATTGACTGTGAATATAGCCCCCTCGGATGGCTCGAGTTGTACGCCACACAGAAGGCCGAGCGACAAATCGCAGACGAAGTCGAACTTCAGCGTGCTGCTGGACTCGATGTTGACATGCTGAATGCACAACAGCTGCAGGACTTAGAACCAGCCATCCATCAGCGTGTTCTTGGCGCCGCTCACTTTAAACAAAGTGCCTTCTTGAGTCCAAAGAAACTCATTGTGGGTCTGGCCAGTCAGCTACGCAAACGCGGGGTTCAAATACGAACGAATACAAGGTGCAAAAGCATCGAGACGGACGCTGGCCGTTTCAAAGCACTCTACACACATACAGATGAGCGTCTTGAAGCTGATCACATTGTTCTGGCAGCAGGCATCTGGACATCTCAACTCGTTGAGAAGTTTGGTGGCAGTATTCCAATGCAAGCCGGCAAAGGATACCACCTCAAACTTGCCTGCCCACCGCCAACAGTGCCCCAACTTTCAATTGCCTGTGTTTGTGCAGAAACGTACGTCGCAGTGACACCGATAGACGATGGTATCCAACTCGCTGGCACCATCGAGTTCAGTGGCATTAA
>CALCOW010000063.1 GCA_937899935.1 uncultured Phycisphaerae bacterium | reverse complement strand
GTCTGATGGCGACTTGCGCTAGCGAAAATGACCTGCTGATCACCCCACATGGAAGTCCCCCGGCCATGGCTATTATCATGGTGGGACAATCCAGTTGTTTGGGAGATCCTACAGATGAAGACAGTCCTGGTGGTTGATGATGAAGCGAGCTTACGAAATCTCGTTCGTACAACCCTTGAAAGTGATACGTATCGAATACTCGAAGCAAGTGATGGAAATGAGGCGTTGGAAATTGCGATCCTCCAGAAACCAGATTTGATGGTGGTGGACTGGATGATGCCTGGGCTTACCGGCATAGAGGTCGTGGCTCAGTTAAGAAAGACCGAGGAAGGCAAAGATATTCCAATTGTTATGCTCACAGCGCGCGGACAACAGTTAGACATTGAACGAGGCCGGGAAGCTGGCGTCAATGTTTACTTGGTGAAGCCTTTTAGTCCTCTTGAATTGATTGACACAGTAGAAGATCTACTGGGGTCGGCAATCTGAGTTAATGCTCTTTAAGGGGTAAAGGAAACATGACTAAAGATAGTTCTAGTAATGAGTCAGCAGTTGCTCAAGTGCGTGAGCAATTGCGTCTGGCTCAGTCGCAACTCATTCGTTATGCCAGAGATATTCGCCAAGCAAGGCAAGGGCATCAAGATACCCAAGATGCATCAGAGCTGCGAAAAGAACTTGATATTGCTCACACACAACTGCTGAAATACGCGGAAGATCTTCAGTCTCTTTCGAAGGCGCATAAATCACAACAACAGACACTTCAGTCTGCACAGCGAGAACTTGCTGTAGCCAGCCGTCAATTACAAGACTTTGCAACCGTTGCTGGCCAGACAGATGCCGCAGAGATTGTCAAAGATACAGTGCGATCAGTCGTTGGCAAAGATGTCGCACCTATTGCTGAGTCAGCTAGGATGGCAAGTGTGCTGAGCATGTGTCGAAAAGTGGCTGCCGCAGAAGCTACCGTTCTCTTACAGGGTGAGACTGGAACCGGCAAGGAAGTGTGCGCCACATTTATACACCAGCATTCGCAACGTCGAAATGCCACGCTTGTTGCCTTGAATTGCGCTGCATTGCCAGAAACACTTCTAGAGAATGAGTTGTTTGGTCACGAAAAAGGTGCCTTTACGAGTGCGGATGAAGTGAAAATTGGCCTGCTTGAATCTGCTCACAATGGTACGTTGTTCTTAGATGAGGTGGGTGAAATGAGCCTCAGTCTACAAGCCAAACTACTAAGAGTTATTGAGCAACGACAAATTACACGTGTTGGGGGCAATAGTAGTATTGATGTTGATGTAAGAATTATTGCAGCGACGAACCGAGATCTTCGTGAGGAGTCAGATGAAGGTAGATTTCGCAGTGATCTCTATTATCGTCTCAATGTTTTTCCTGTTGTGGTGCCGCCGCTTCGTGAACGTCGTGAAGATATCGTGCCATTAGTTGATCATTTTTTATTGACGGTTGCGGCAAGACAGGGGCTTCATCCACCTGTTCTAGGGCGCGGTGTCATTGAAGCAATGACTGCATATGGATGGCCAGGCAACATTAGAGAGTTGCGGAATGTGGTAGAGCGATGCATGTTGCTCGCAGATGAAGGTGTTATTGAATTAAGATCACTGCCAGTCGAGATCGGTGGCGATCATGCTGCAAGAGCTTCTCACTCATCGACCAATACGGGTGAGTCTGTGCTGGCTCGACAGGAACGAGAACTTATTCTCAGTACGTTACAAGAAACCGGTTGGAATCAATCGGCAGCAGCAAGAATACTAGGTATTAAGCGGGAGACATTGCGTTACAGAATGCAGAAGTATGGATTGCGATCAGCGGAAGGCTCTTCCTAAGCAGAAAGGTGATCTGCAACTGAATAGAGGCATTTTTAGCGTATAGATGGATTCAATATGTGGAATCTGAATCAAACTTTGCATATTCCTACGGCGCAGTGCCTCTGCTTTGACGTAAAGGTGATAGGGACACGATTTGTCAGTTGCCACCACTTTGAGGAGGCTTGGTGATGTCAGCATCAGGCCCAAGAAAATCAAGAATGTTGATTCATGCCAGGCAACCGGTAGGTATGGTCATCAGGCTGCTTGATAGTATTCCACAGCCTGCAGTACTCCTCGAAGTAGATGGCTCCGTAACCTATGCTAATAAGTCATGGTGGCAGTTGGTTGGCAGTCGTCCTGAAATAGGAACTGTAGCGAATTTAAAAGACTATGTAGGATTCGATTCCAATCAATCTCCACAGCAATCCTTTCATGAGGGTTGGCGAGGGAGGGTTCAACTCTGTCAACGTGGTAAGAGAGAGGAAGAGTTTGAGCTTCTTCCCGGTGAAGAAGATGCGCAGGTTGGTATTGTTCATATGTCTACCGGTGCAGGACCTTCTGGCCGAGAGCACTCATTGTCAGTTAATTCGAAAGAGCATCTTCAGTCTATTATTGATGCTATTCCAGCCGATGTAGCGTGGATTGGATCTGATCTTTGTTATCGAGGCGTCAACCAACACCTTTGTGACACCATCCGTATGTCTGCGTCAGAAATTGTGGGGCAGCCAGTCGGATTTTTGGCACGGCGTGACGATACGATTGGTGTATCAGATGACATCGCTGAATTTGTACGGTGGTTCTTTGATAGCGATCAGCGAAGAGCATCACGTGAGTGGGTTGGTCGACTCGTTTCTAGTCGAGCAGACCTACAAAACTTCGCTATCTACGGCCGCAAGTATGGTGATGGTGATGAAGCAGTCTTCATTAATATCGATATCACCAATCGCCGTCGAGAAAACGAACTAAACCGCTTTCAGAACCGCATTCTTGGTGCGCTGATTCAGAAGATGTCATTTAATGAGACGCTCTCACAGATTTGCAGTGGCTTGGTCGATCTTTTGCCAGGACGCCGATGTAGCATTGTATTAAGTAATGCTATCTATGCTGAAGGCAGTCGATCGTCATCGAATGAATCAGCTAATGACAGCTTTGAAGTGATCTCTCTGAATTCCACCAACGCCTTGGCAGCAGAGCTCGAAGAGCGGTTAGGTCAAAATAGCGTACATCTCATAGAGCCAGGACAAAGGGAAGTAGTTGGAGAGCTTGCTGAGATCATTCAGCAGTTGGAAGGTATGCCGCAGAGCATCTGGTTATGCCCACTGACAAGCGAGGGTAGTAACAGGCACGGCGCCATTGTTGTCATGGGTGATGACGCAACTGAGCCTCAAGAATTTACGCAAAGACTCTTAAAAGCTGGTACTCGTCTCGCGAGCCTTTCTGTTGATCATGAGCGAGCAAACCGTAAGATTTCGGCTTATCAGAATCACCTTGAGACCTTGGTAGAAGATCGATCGCACGAGTTGCAAGAGAGTGAAGCTAGATTCCATAATATTGCTGAGTGGGCGCCTGTAATGATTTGGATGAGTGACAAAGTGGGAGCTGTCACTTATTCCAATCAAATGTGTAGACAGTTTACAGGTTTCGAAACACTCGCTGAGATGGATCAGGACTGGCGCCAGTTACTGCATCCTGAAGACTATGCTCGTATCTGCGCAGATCTTGAACGCGTCCTCGGTAGCGGTAGTCACTATGAGAGCACATGGCGTCTTAGGCGTAAGGACGGCGAATATCGTTGGGTAGTTACTTGGCTTGTGCCAAGAATTGATCGAGACGGTAACAGTATCGGAATGGTTGGGTCTTCAACTGATATCACAGATCAGCTTCGAGCCGAAGAGGCAACGCGTCAGTTGGGTATGATTGTTGAATCCTCAAATAACGCGATCGTTGGCCAAGATCTTGATAACAGAATCGTAAGCTGGAATCATTCGGCCCGAGAATTGTATGGCTATAGTCAAGAGGAAGTACTCGGAAAACCCTATCTGATGCTTGTTCCGGAAGATAGGCAGGATGAGTTAGTCATTGTCAACAAAGCAGCGCGAGCCGGCGAGGGAATCCGTAATTTAGAGACGGTGCGTAAACGTAAGGGTGGTCAAACGCTTCATGTGCAAATGTCTGTGGCACCTATTAAGGATCTAGGCGGTAGGCTCGTTGGAATTTCATCTACAACAGTCGACATCACAGATCAAAAGGCTGCCGAAGAAGCGCTCCATGAGAGTGAACACCGTTTTCGAAGTCTCTTCGAAACTGCCGGCGATAGTATTTTTGTTATCGACCATGTTGGCAATATTGTCGATGTGAATCGCCAAGCTTGTGAGTCGCTTCTGAGAAGTCGCCATGAGATGATTGGCTCTAGACTTGGATCATTCTCAAGGTTGCAAAATATAGAGACTGAAGATGACTATGATTCAATCGAAGATGTAAATGCTGCATTTTGCAGAATTCTTGATTCGATGGAACCAAGCGTACCTATTACATTAGATCTGCTTCACGAGCGTAGTGATGGGGTTATGGTTCCTGTTGAGTTACGGTGTGTGCGAACATCGCATGATAAAACTGGATACATTCTCGGAATTGCTCGTGACCTAACGGATCGGCATCGTTCAGAGGCGGCGCTTCGGGAAAGTGAGCAGCGATACCGAACACTGTTTGAAACGGCCAGCGATTTGGTATTGGGGTTTGACTCCAACGAGCATCTTCTATTCATGAATCCAGAATGGCTAAAACGCCTTGGTCTTCAAGAACATGAATGCCATGATTACTCCATCGGCGACTTCATTTCTGCGGAGTCGCTTGGAACAGTAAGGCTGCTACTAAGTTCAGCAAAAGTATCAGGAGAGTTCCAGCCGCTCGAAATGGTACTTAAAACTCAAGATGGTTGTACTGTTGTGGTTGAAGGCGCCGTTGTTTGTGAAGTTCATAGTAAGGATATAGGCGTCTATCGCGGCATCTTCCGGGATGTTACGCAACAACGCGAAGTTGACCGTATTAAAGATGATCTCATCTCTACAGTCAGTCATGAATTAAGAACACCTCTGACAAGTCTTCGTGGATATTCAGAGTTGTTACTTGATCGTGATATGTCGAACAAGCAGGTAAAAGAATACGTGCAGATTATCCATCAGGAGACACTGCGACTGAACCGATTGATAAATGACCTTCTAGATATTCGTAAATTAGAAACAGACGGCCAGGATTACAGTCTTGAACTCATGGACTTACGTGAGATACTTTCTGACGTCGTTCGTTTATTCGCAGAAGTGGAGCCAACATCTCGTGTTGCCTTTGATTGGGAGAATCCTCTCCCAACGATTGGAGACGCAGATCGACTCAAGCAAGTCTTCACTAACCTGTTATCAAATGCAATTAAGGTAAGCAGCAGTGACAGCCCGATTGTCGTTGCTGCGAAAATCTCTGATGGTCGTGTGATTATCTCGGTTACGGACTTCGGCATAGGAATACCGGAACATGCAATGTCTCGACTCTTCAAGAAATTTTCTCGGGTCGACTCCCCGAAGCACCAGCACATAAAAGGTACAGGCTTAGGCCTTGCACTAGCGCATGAGATTGTCACAGCGCATCGTGGGGAAATCTGGGTTGAGAGCCGTTATGGCCAAGGAACTACATTTTTCGTTTCATTGCCCGTAGGAAGTTCAGGGGCGACTTGATCAGATGCTGGAGTTTGCAGTGGGGAATAGGGCTTGTGGTTTGTTATGAGCCTGTTGCCAAGTGTTAGTGTCGATGGTGCGCGGAGTCATTGACACGATCAAGTGGTAGATTAAGAATATCTCCGAGATAGTAGTGCATCGTCTCAGTCATTGAACTCTCTGAGAGGGGAGTGCTGTTGCTTCCAGAAAATTTTGCTGCAGCAGGATTGCGAAGACTTTGAATTCGAAGACTGCATTGACTCAAAATGGCTTCCACGATGCTACCAGTGTCATCCATGCCATCAATGGTCATGCGGCTTGCTCCTACTAAGAGAGTAGGAGTTCCTTCGCTTTTGTGGACAACACAGGCTGATTCACCCAAGAAACCTTCTGGCTGTACTCCAATCAAACTAGTAATCAACTCTGCCGTTGCGCCTGATCGAAGAACAACTCGGCCTATATGACTGGAGCCTGTCTCGCTATAGCGAGGCGAGCTAATGATGACATCATCATGCCCATCGCAATTGATATCCTTCGTAATGTGAATGAAGCTGCCAAGTCGTTCATTAGTTGACTTACCAGTCTTCTTCCAAAGCATGGTTGAATGGCGCCCAGAATAAGCGTAAACACGTCCGACTTTCTGTTTATTGCTCTTGTTGTAATGTGTCGCTGCGACTACAAAGTCAGCATAGATATCGCTATCAAGATGCCCGCCGCCTACCACAGATGATCCAAAGCGAGAGCCAGCTTTCTGCCCAAGTAATGTCTTGATCATCTGGTAGGAGTTTCCACTAAAGATATCGGCACGCCCGGCGTTAGAGGCATTGTCATCGTTCTTTGGTGACCCAACAATGAATTCACTATGTGCATCACCAGTAGTATCGCCAATAAAAGAAATTGAAGAACCAAAGCGATCTCCCTTCCGAGAGCCATCGATGGTCGCTAGTTGATTTCCTAAATTATCCAGTACATAGATCCGACCAGATTGTCGGCCAGCACTGTCATGGTATGGTGCACCGAGTAAAAGGGGGTGATTGGGATTGTCAGAATTAAGTGGTGGTCCGGCAACAGTTGTTCCAAGTCGATCGCCTTCATTTTCACCGTATATACTGAGAATAGTTTGTCCATCAGCACCTGATACCAAGTCAACTTGGCCATTGCTGTCACCCACATGAGACGAACGAGGTGAACCAATGATTAGATCAGGGATGTTGTCTCCATCGATATCACCAGCGTAGGCAAGTGACGATCCATAACGTCCATTTGGCGATTGGCCATTTAGAGTTCGAATGAGAGCGCCTGTTTGGCCAGAATAGAGATAGACGGCCCCAGCATTTTGCTGGACAGTACTTTTCAACGGTGCGCCAACTGCAAAGTCATCGACTCCGTCACCATCGATATCACCAATAAGACGAAGTGTTTTGGCGTATCGTTCTTGTTTGGACTGGCCTATAAGCTCTGGAACTTCCACCGCCTCTGGTCCATATGAAAAGGTGACGTTGGCAGCGGACCATGTATCTCCATTCGCTAATCGTCCCAATAAATTAAGGCGACCACTCATGGTTTGATCATGTCGGACTGTAAAACGTCCTATCAATACACCATTGCTATCACCAGCGCCGAGACCAGCCATGGGATTATCTGGTAGAACCGCCCAAGTACCATCCTCCATGATGACTTCATCACTATTGTTGAAAGACTCCTCATCGAAGCCTAGAAGTATTGTGCAACATGGTGTATTGCTGTTTGCTCCTATGGTGACATATGAATCATAGCGAAGCATGTCACCAAAGATTTCATCAAAAGTTGTATCGTGGGGTGTCGATAAGCCCATCGAACTTTGGTAAAAACCACCATTTGGCGCGCTCAGTATTAAAGGTGAGTCTGGTTCACTGATAACAGCCCAAATGCGGTCATCCGTATCAGTGAGTCCTACGTAGAGATCAACAGACCGGTATAGCACGCCATCGATGTCAACGTTCTCTGTGACGACAGCATTTAATCCAGTGTAGTCGGCCTTGATCGTGCTGTGGCCAGACAGTACCACGATCGCTATGGCCGCCATTCCAAACCGGCTAACTCGCTTGTTGACGTGAGGTTTCGTGAAATGGGTTGACAACAATGACATAGCGCCTCTCCTTCGCAAAATCAATTCCCCTAGGAACTGTCTGCATTTGCGGAGTGCAACTTTGCCGCCACTTCGAAAGTGGGTCTATTTTCTTCGTTTAACAGTGAATCAAGCCGATTGACCGACCCTGATAATTCCCTCTTGCCCGTTATCGGGCATGAGTACAAGGTCAAATTCTATAGGTGGGGGACGAATCGCCCGTGTGTTAACTAGTAGCGAAGTAAGAGTTCGACCAACTCACCGACTTCTCCACTAGGAACGTTCTCTTGATTGTTTTGTGGACCAGTTCCGGGCACCCGGCCTTGATCTGCTAAGGGTTCTGTCAGTTCACTTGTGGCATTGCATCCAAAGTAGTTTGTATACGTGATGCCACCAGTCAGCCCCATTTGGACATCCGGTGTGTAGTTCCAGGCACCCAACGCAAGCTTTGTAAAGTTATAAGGATTACCCAAAGCTGCAGCTGATTGACCCATTCGAGAGCCAGCTTGGTCCGAGACTAGATTTTGAAGGCTGAGCCCACTGTCACCCGCAAATCCAATGAGACGTCCAGCCTTCTCTTTACCACCGCTGGCATTATATTTTGGGGAGCCAACTAGAACATCACTTATTCCATCACAGTTAATATCACCAGCATCACCGATAAAATATCCAAGCTTTTCATTGTTGTGGCTGCCATTCTTATTCCAGAGGCTCGAACCATTCTTTCCGGAATAGATGCTGCACCTACCTACATTACTTTTGCTACCACTGTCATAGTTTGGCGAGCCTACGCCGAAGTCTTCCACACCATCACCATTAAGATCACCAAGTCCTGCGACTGCAGAGCCTAATTTGTCTTTCTTACGTTTTCCTTGAATTGAAGCAGTCGTGTTAAAACTGTTTCCATTAAACTGAAAGACATTTACGAGGCCAGCATTTTTATCTGTGCCATCATGTTTAGGAGCACCAACAATCAGACGGCCATAGCGAGAGGGATCAGAGGTCATCGCAACTGATTGACCAAATTGATCGCCATCGTTTTTGCCCTTGAGGCGTTGAATCAGTGTTCCATCGCTAACACTATAGAGATAAACAGCGCCTTTTTTGTTTTTATAGCGAGGCGCGCCGATCGCAATATCAGGCACATTATTTCCGTCGAGCGTGCTTCCGCCAGCGACGCTCTGTCCAAAGCGGTCCCCAGCATTTTGCCCGAAGAACACAGCTACTTCAGAGCCGTCAATACCTGAAAACACATAAGCTTTACCAGCCTTATCGCCTTGCTCACTGTTGCGGGGAGCGCCGGCAATAAAATCTGGAACATTATCGCCGTTTATGTCACCCGCTCCGGCAATCGAAGAACCAAGTCTCTCGCCCTGATGTTGTCCTTCAATGGAATACAAGAGCGTGTCATCGTAACCAGATCGAACTTCAATCTGGCCATTGAGAGCGCCTTGTTCGCTGGCGAAGGGCGCTCCGATTGCAAGGTCATCAAAACCGTCTTTGTTGACATCACCGATGTTGGCAATCGCAAAGCCATAGCGATCACCGTTATTTTTCCCATTCGTCCATTTGTCGGTAAGGACTGGAACTGTTTCATTCGATGAAACACTTTCAGAAGTGAACACAAATGTTTCGCCAAATATGGAATTCCAGGGCTGTATCTCACCTTCATCCTCATTTCGTCCAACCAGATTGATGCTTCCAGCAATCACTTGATCTTCTCGAACAGTGAGGCGGGCAATGAGGATGCCGAGCTCATCATGTGGAAACCCAATAGTTTCACTAATAGGCAAGATGTACCAACTCCCATCAGTAAGTACGAAAATATCATCATTGTTAAACGAAGTACTATCGAATGCGAGAACGTTTGGCCCGCCGATCTCAATCAATACATCAGTACCAATCGTAACAAAACTATCATACTTAAGACTGTCTCCAAATATGTCATCAAAGACTGGGTTATGTGGAAGATCATTTCCATTTGCACTGTTATACAAACCGCCATCGAGTGCAGAGAGCTTAAGATTATTGGTGGAATCACCAAATACCATCAATAGGCGATCATTTGAATATTCAACATCAACAAAGAGGTCGATGGAGTAGTAGGTCTGTCCATCAAACTGAATATCTTTAGTAACTCGGTAGTTCAAGCCTTCGTAATCCGCTACCGCAGCAGCGCTCAAGAATAGCGTTGTCATAATAATGAGGCAGCGGCTGGTAAGGGGAGAAATGTCATATTGGTTCGTCATGGTGGTACTGATTCCATATCTTCGCTGAGCCACATTTCTGTCATGAGGAACTACATGAGTGCTGTATGTCTGGGAACCCTTACAAACAGCTGTAGCGGTCATTTGAGTTGGACTTGAGGATGTGTTGTCCTCCCCGGTGTCCAATAGAATAGACAAGTCATCGGTGGATTGCCCACGCCTTTTTGAAAGAGTTGTGGAGATGGCGTTTAGTGGCCGTGAAACACGGGTTGATATCCCCGGTAAATCCTACAAACGTGAAAAATGTAAGCCAGAGTCATTACTTTTGGGGCTCTGAATTTTTCCTATGACAGCAGTCAGCCCAGCGTTGAATCAGGCCATGAGCTATATTTCAATGGGTCGCTAACCCTGCTTTAACAGCAGTCGAAGTCGGGTGATAAGCTTGTGGTGCTACCGATAGATACTTTTGCTATTGAAAATCACGTCTTCTAGACCGCTCATACGATGGAGTTGATGGTTTTCCTCAGCTCGAACGAAAATAGGTTGTCATGAGTTGTCAGGAAAAAGAGAGATCAGAATGGTTGACAAGACTTGTTTTCTTGGAATTGACATCGCTACGGGAAGTACAAAGGCACTGCTGATTAATCAACATGGTGATGTGCTTGCCAAAGAAACAGCTAGTTATTCATTGTCATCGCCACATTCACTTTGGTCTGAGCAAGATCCGACTTGGTGGACAGATGCAATTGATCAAGTAATTTCAGCAGTCCTTATTAAAGCGAGCATTACGGGAGAACAAATTGCAGCGATCGGCCTGACTGGGCAGATGCATGGACTGGTCATGCTCAATAGTGCTGGTGATGTCATTCGCCCCGCCATACTCTGGAATGATCAGAGAACGGAGAAGCAGTGCGATGAAATTCATGCTTGTACTGGGCGGCAGCGACAAGTGGAAATTACAGGAAAGCCAGCCCTCACAGGTTTCACTGCTCCAAAAATGCTATGGGTACGTGAAAATGAGCCGCAAAATTGGGCAGCGATGAAAATGATGCTGCTGCCAAAAGACTATGTGCGTTTTTATCTGACAAATGAGTATGCGACAGATGTTTCTGATGCATCTGGAACATCGCTCTTCGATTTAGGCACTCGAAGTTATTCCACGGAAATATTGGCAGCATTAGAGATTGATATTGCGACACTGCCGCCAATTTTCGAGTCTGCGCAGGTGTGTAGTGTCATAAGTCAAAAAGCAGCAGAACGGACTGGACTAATGGCAGGTACACCGGTTGTGGCGGGGGCTGGTGATCAAGCAGCGGAGGCGATTGGTTGTGGCATTGTAGATTCGTCTTGCATGTCAGCAGTGATTGGAACATCTGGTGTTGTTTTTGCGGCTACAGAAAAACCAGTAATAGATCATGATGGTCGAATGCATGCCTATGCTCATGCCACCCCTGGCGGTTGTCACATGATGGGTGTCATGATGTCGGCTGGGGGATCACTGCGGTGGTATGTAGAAGAGGTGATGAGTCACGGTGATAAACTTCATTACAAGTCGCTTTTAGAAGAAGCCGAGCGGATTACACCAGGTTGCGAAGGGTTAATTTTTCTTCCTTACTTAACAGGTGAGCGAACGCCATATGCTGATCCTTTGGCGCGAGCGGCGTTTATTGGTCTCACCTTACGGCATGGTCGAGCAGCGATGACACGAGCGGTCTTAGAGGGTGTTGCTTTTGGTTTATGCCAGAGCTTGGATTTGATCCGCGAGCTTGGAATATCTGCGGAGACACTTAGAATTTCTGGAGGCGGTGTGCAAAGCGATTTATGGCTTCAAATAATGGCTGATGTGTTTGGAATACCTGTTGCAAGGGTTAATGTCAATGAGGGCGCGGCATTCGGCGCAGCACTGCTTGCCATGGTGGGTTCAGGCCACTTTGATGATGTGGTGGCGGCTTCGACTTCAATCGTTAAAGAAACAACACGGACTCAACCTGGCGCAAATAAGGGTTGTTATGCGCCATTCTACCAACGTTACAAGCAGGCCTATCCAGCACTGAAGTCATTTTTTCGCGGCTATGCATAACCAAAGCGCATAAGAACATATTTGATTTAGATAATGTTCATTCAGAGGTTAAGGCACAGCAATTGATCGCAGTCGTCACCGCGTCCTCGCCCCTCGACAGGTGCGAATCCCCGTGAATCATACAACTGGGCTGCGCTGTGGAGTCGAGAA
>CALCOW010000062.1 GCA_937899935.1 uncultured Phycisphaerae bacterium | reverse complement strand
TACAAATCGCCAAGTCGCTGACATCGAAACAGTTTTCGTGGTGACTGGTGAGCCTTACGCGTATACCAGTTCCAGTCTCATTCGACAGGTTGCAGCGATGGGGGGGGATGTGAACCGCCTTCAGTCAATTGTGCCGCAAATCGTCATTGATCGATTGCGCGACTTGCAAAACGATCCAACCACGCAACTCCACAAACTCATACGTGACGACTCAATCGAATAATCATACGTCTATGACTTATCCAGAATTTTGCATCATTTCCATCGGCACCCTCTCCACAAACACACTCTGGAACGAACAGAGCGAAAAACGGACAGGACATGGCACCACCACACTCGTCTCCGTTGGAAATGAACATTTGATAGTCAACCCATCGCTACCCCCATCAGCTCTGCTCGCTCGACTCTCCGAAAGAACCAGTATTCAACCTGAACAGATAACTCGTGTCTTCCTAACTTCATTCGATGTAGAGCAGCGACGGGGAATTTCAGCATTCCCAGATGCCGTTTGGTTGATGTACGAAACAGAACTTGAGGCGGCCGCAGAGACACTGGAGTTACGGCACCGCGAGGCGTTGGCTGACGAGAATCTCACTTTGGCCAAACTCTACGAACAAGATCTGGCCATCCTGAACAGAATAGAACCCGCTCCAGATAAGGTGTTGGCCAACGTTGATCTTTTTCCATTGCCAGGGGTCACACCTGGTAGCTGTGGGTTACTTCTCTCTGAAGCCCGTCGCACGATCTTGATCTGTGGCGATGCCATCCCCTCCAATGAACATCTTCAGCGAGCAGAGGTGCTCTCCAGCGCATGGGATGTCAAGCTCGCCCAAGAGGCCTTCAAGGAAGCAGCTGAGATTGCTGACGTCATTGTGCCCGGTCGAGACAATCTCATTCTTAATCCACTTCGAGCCGTCTTTTCATGATCGGTCATCGGTTTATCAATAGGCTTTTGCGATGTCCAGCTCGAATCGCCAGCTCGGCTTGTATCGCCTTAGTAGTAGCCACACTGAGTTATCCAGATCCTGTCATAGGCCAAGATGAACCGGCTACCAACGAGGGTGCAAAAGAAGACCGGCCAACTGAGTTGCATTGGGCTGTTCAGCTTGGGTTACGTGTGCGACAGATGGACGAGGCAGTACCACTGATCAATCAGGTGGTGCTGGTACCAGACAAAGCAACCTATCTCAAGGAGATCTCAAGATGGTCTCCGCTTGGGCGCTGGCCTGTACTTATTGAGAATGAGCAACTGTGCTCCATGTTCATTCGTCGTTTTAAGCCAGACCGTGTTCTTCGTAGAACGACTGCGACACCTCTACCTGATGACAAACAGACTTTACAACGAACAATTGATGGCGTTGTTATTAAAGCTCTTGGGGGCCAGCCACAAACACAGTCGCTAGCCAATTTGCTAGAAGCAAACAACTATTTACCACCCGGCATCGTGATCACAAGTGTCGATGATCCTGCATGGGTTGCGGCTATCGCACTCGCCGCCGGCAGGGCACAACCTTTGGCTTGGATCGACGATGATTGGGGCTCAGTCAACCAGTGGCTTGAGATTCCGCAGACGCTGGCATTGATCCACAGCGTCAAATCCATACTTAATCAGGTCGGCCTTCCTTGGGAAAAAAAGGGTGATGTCATTGAGACGATCACCGTTTGCCGAAAGTTAGCCATCGGCAGTCATGCCAATATGCCAGCCGAGCTGCAGCCCCCGTTGCCTGATCGTAGGACAGGCAAAATCGGATTAGCAACCATCGATCTTCTTGGCCGCACTGAAAATGCTCATCGCGGTGTATTCACTGGTTGGATATTTGGCGACGCAGAATATTGTTCCTATGTCGCGATGTGTTCTTTGTTTCTTCCTCGTGACAATGTCACATTGGTAGATGGCTACGGCAACAAACAAGAGTCAATGCAAGCTTACGACATGTCTGAAGCTGCA
>CALCOW010000061.1 GCA_937899935.1 uncultured Phycisphaerae bacterium | reverse complement strand
TTGGTCTTGATGTTGAAGCATACCGCCGTTACATGGCGGGTGATCCGGATGCACTGGAAGATATTCGTTCGGACCAAGAGGAACAAGATAAGAGTTCGTCAGCCGGTGCGTCGTAACTATTCCGTCACTCTTAAAATACGAGAGCCCTGATCGACTTGTCCGTAACGATCAGTCGCGGTCACAATCACGACATGGGCGCCGATGGTTAGCGTCTTTGGAAGTGGCCCAACCCAAATGTGATTTGTTGCAACTGGTTCGGGTAGCGGGCGCCCATCTGGTAGTGCGTTATCTTTCTCGCGTCCATGGGCAGCCACGACGTATGGATCAGTTCGGCGAACCTGTTGCATCTCAATGGGGGTGCCATTCTGCCCGAATTGCATCGTCACTTTCGTATTGCGGTCACCGGAATAGACGTTGACCACGGCGAGTGTTTCGGAGAGTTCCTGCTGGGAGACAGCACTCGGCAAAGCAATGTGTAACTGCATCCCTGCTGGCCGGCGCGCTCCCTTGAATCGTATTTTGTAAGCGTTTTGGTCAAAGGTAATGATAGAGTAGCCATTCGGATTGCCATCAGCTTGAGTTGCGTGTGGAATGCCATGCTCATCTTTGTGACCACGCCACCAAGATCCACTGGCGGTGCCATGAACCAGATGATGGTGGTTGTGATCGGTTGTAAAGTTGCCTTTTTTATCGAGGTTGAAGTGATCTTGCCAGTGCCGATGTGCGGAGAGACTCAGCGTATGCGGATAATCTGACAAGAGATGAAGCAACTGGGCTTTATCTTTGACATCGAAGAGTGGTATGTGCATAAGCACAACAACAAGTGTTTCCTTTGGAACGCGCTTTAGGTCTGCCTTAATAAAATCAAGAGCGGTCGGGCCGAACTCTCCGTGATAGCTTGGAGTTGCTCCTGAGCCGTTGTACATCACGTCATCCAGCACCATAAAGTGAACAGGACCCCAATTGAAACTGTAAGTTGCCGGGCCGTAAATACGTTCCCAGGTTTCATCAGAAAGATCGTCGTGGTCGACATCGAAATTGATGTCGTGGTTACCCAGCACGTTGTACCACGGTATGCCAATGGTTCCAGTGATTTGATTCACCAGAGGGAGAAGGTTCAGATCATCAAAAACAATGTCACCGAGCGAAGTGCCAAAAGCAGCTTTGGTTCCGATGATCTCGGCAAGAACATCATGGGCTAGGTAGTTGACCTCAGATTCGTTTCGAGGTTGTGGATCACCCATAACAACAATTGAAAACTGATCGGGTTCAGGTTGTGATCGCAGAGGGAAGTTAATAGACGCTGGCAGTGCCCCTGTTGGTGCCACGCCTGCATAGGTCAACTGTTTAGGAGAGCCTTCTGGTTTGTGTAGGTGGTAAAAAAGAGGAAGGCCATCTTTGGTGCCCGGCGTCATCCAATCACGTGGCTTGATCACGAAGATGATGCCACTGTCTTTGATGGCCAATTCATAGTGACCACGCTCATCGGTGTTCACAATTCGCTGGCCATCACTGACACCCACGCCCGGGACCCCAGGTTCATCAGTTTCATGCCGACCATTGCTATTGAGGTCGTTAAAGACAATACCTTTGGCCACCAGTGGTTCAGCAGCGGCGAGGTTTCTTGCCAGGAACAGGCTTGAGATGGAAAACAGTAAACCAATCGCAACAAAAGACACTTTTTGAGTCATTGCACTTTCCTCAGCTGTGGGGTCCCACCATAGCAGGCTACTCTTGGATGCGTGATCGAGGATCGAAGAAAGGCACCGCGGCTCTTTTGGCGGGTATCGTGTAGGATGGGGGCTCAGGCCGATCCAAGGGACGATGGGCCGAGATTGATGAGGAGCCGGTACGATGAGTCAGCGAGGTCAAACCCAGC
>CALCOW010000060.1 GCA_937899935.1 uncultured Phycisphaerae bacterium | reverse complement strand
CGAAATGTTGGTATTCGCAACATATTCAATCCGATGAACGAATTTGATCCAACAGTTCTGCCTGCAGATGCAAGAGCAGCGTTTGATGCGGTTGCGGCAGAGATTGCACGCACGCCCGCAAAGATGCCAGAGGATGTTCTGCTGGGTAATTCGGGGCCAGTCGATTCTTGGTTATGGGTTGACATACCAAACGTCATCTACGACGCGGTACGCGAACTTTATCCACACTCAAAGCCACCGTTTCGTGCCCGTCCCTTTGATGTGCAGATCATTGGTGCCATTGTTCTTTATGAAGGCCGCATCGCAGAGATGAAAACCGGTGAGGGGAAAACCATTGTGGCGCCGTTGGCGTGTTATCTTGCAGCGCTACAAGATCAACAAGTACATGTTGTGACTGTTAATGATTACCTGGTTCAACGTGACCGTGACTGGACATTTCCATTCTTCCGAAGCCTCGGCTTAACGGTCGGAGCCATTCATCCCCAGCATATGCAAACGCATGAAATGAAGAAGGCTGCGTACAACTGTAATGTGTTGTACGGCACAACCAGCGAATTTGGTTTTGACTACCTGCGCGACAACATGAAGCTCACCGTTGAAGAGCAGTATCAGAAAAAGCGCCATATGGCGATTGTTGATGAAGTTGACTCCACTCTTATTGATGAAGCTCGAACCCCACTAATCATTTCGGGGCCTGCCCATGATCATCAGCCTCGCTATGACCTGGCTGATCGTCTTTCAAGGTCACTGCTTGAACAGCAGAAGCCTTGGGACCAAGCAGATGTCAAAGTCCAAGAATGCATGGTTCAGATATCGGGCCTTGAAGGAGACATTCGTACAGCTCGTGATAAAGCACTTGTTCCCACCATGCGAGATACGCTGGCCCAGTCGCGTCAAGAGCTCCTTAAAATGGAGCAGGAACGCGACAAGTTTGTCCAATACTACGAGGTTGAATTAGATAAGAAGCGAGCTCACCTCACCCATGAAGGTATTGCGCAGGCGCAAAAAGAAGCTGATATCGGCTCTTTTTATGTTGGTGAAAATGTAGACGTTCCACATCTGCTTGAGCAGGCAATTCGTGCGCACACGGTCTATCAGCGCGACCGAGACTACATTGTTGCACCGGATCAAGAGGGCACACTTTCGGTAGTGATTGTTGATCAAAACACGGGCCGAAAAATGGTTGGTCGGCAGTGGTCGGATGGACTCCACCAAGCAGTAGAGGCGAAGGAAGGCGTTCCCATCAAACAGGAAACGCAGACCATGGCGACTATTACCATTCAGAACTTTTACAAGCTCTACGACAAGTTGGCAGGCATGACCGGTACGGCCGACACTGAAGCCACTGAGTTCTATGAGATCTACAAGCTTGATGTAGTCGTTATTCCAACCAACGTGCCCGTCATTCGTGATGATCGAAATGATTTGATCTTCATGACAGCCAAAGACAAGCTCAATGCTATTGTCGATGAGATTAAGACATTTCACGATGCTGGCAGGCCTGTGCTTGTAGGAACAACAAGTGTTGAGCGGTCTAAAGAACTGAGTGAAGCGTTGTCACGCCGTCACAACATTCCACATGAAGTACTGAATGCAGAGCAGCATGACCGTGAATCTGAGATTATTGCGAATGCAGGTCAGCTTGGCGCGGTCATGATTGCAACCAATATGGCGGGTCGAGGTACGGATATTAAGTTGGTGCCGCTGACCAAAGAAGAGATTATTGATCACTGGAAACGTCGAGGCATCTGTCCGAAGAGCGCATCATCTGAACAATCTGAAGATGAAGTTGTTTCGCAGGTCTACCGGCATATGGCACCAAAAGAGTTGGGCTTAAGCAAGTCACAAGTTGATGCCATGGACGATGCGGCAATACGTCTTGCATTGTTGCGTCATTGGTATGACGAGTATTGCTGGATGGCTCGCGGAAAGTCACAAAATAAAAATGAGTCGGAGCTTGTGCAAGCACTCGATGATTCTGGCAATTGTCTCATGCAACACCTTCGTTTCTTTAAAAGTGCGGAAGATCTTGGTGGATTGCATGTCATCGGTACTGAACGCCACGAGTCTCGTCGCATTGACAATCAGCTGAGAGGTCGTTCTGGACGTCAGGGTGACAAGGGTTCAACTCGTTTCTATCTCAGTCTTGAAGATGATCTGATGAAGATGTTTGCTGGCCCGACAACGCTGCGAGTTCTGAGTCGCTTGGGAATGAAGGAAGGCGATGCAATTGAACATACCATGCTCGACAAGGCTGTGGGCCGTGCCCAGCGTAAGGTTGAAGAGCGCAACTTCTTGATTCGTAAAAATATTCTTGAGTATGACGAGGTGATGGACCTTCAGCGACATAGCTTCTACGGCTTACGTCAGCGAATACTTGAAGGGCGCGATATTAAGGGAATCATCTTCGAGAATATAGATGAATCAATGGCCGATGCCGCTTATCGGTTCTTGGACAAGAATTACGGGCCAAAATGCATTTCTGAATGGGTACGAGAACATCTTGGCGTGCAGATTGAACCGGAGCGGCTGCGAGAGAAAGATCTCGCAGATCTTCATAAGCGCATTAAAATTGATGCCAAAGAAGACGCTGGAAACATGATCCGAGTCACACTTGGTGAGTATCTTCCAGGTGAAATCGATTTAGGAAAAGGCTCACTTGCCAAAGATTCAGACGATCAGTCTGATTACAAAGGACTTTGTGACTGGGCAAACTCGACATTCAAAGCAAATCTAAAAATCTCTCAGATTAAGCAAATGACGCAGGATGAGATCATTCAGTCCATTCAAGAGGCTGCGGACCGCTTGATTGACAAAACCGACTTATCGCCGGTTGATCAATTTACTATTCCTGCGTACGGACCAGCTGAGCTCGGCAAGTGGCTTGATAGCAAGATGGGTATCGACATCAAGCCTGATGAATATGCCGAGATCGAAGACCGTGATGTAGCGATTGATCAGCTTGCAGATCAAGCACGCGACGCCTACGCACAGCGAGAGATTACCTATCCAATTGATTTTGCCTTGGATATGACAACCTCTGCGTTGCAAAATGAGCAACCTGGAGCGATCGAGCAACTCTGCCGCTGGGTAAGAGCCCGTTATGAACTTGACTGGCAACCAGACAGTCTCCCTTCAGATCGTCCGGCCGAGTTACGAAGTATTTTGGTCGAGCAAGCTCAGGAATGGAAAAATGGCAAAGTCACTGGACGCGCAGAGCGCGCCGTCCAGGCCGCTGGAAGTCAGGTCGAAGAACTTGATCAGTGGTTCCAGAAAGAAATGTTTGCGAAGTTAACCGATGAGGAACGTCTCAGTGCTGAGGAGGATATATTAGAGGCGGCTCGCTTAAAGATTGAATCGGTGATGCGTGCTGAAATATCACAATTTGAGCGTTGGATATTGCTCCAAATTCTTGATCAGAGTTGGAAAGAACATCTTTACCAGATGGATCAATTGCGGGAGTCGATTGGCTTCCGCTCATTCAGTCAGCGGGATCCAAGGATCGAGTTCAAACGCGAAGGTGCTCGATTGTTCGAAGAGATGCACGAGTCGGTTCGCGATAAGCTCACTGGGTTGATTTTTAAAGCCAAGCTTCAGCCTCAGTTGGCACCAAATCCAAGACAGCAACAGGAGGCGTCTCAACAAGAGCCTGTTCAAGAAATGCAAACAGGTCGGGGTGCACCTCCTGCTCCAGCGGCTCCAGCGGCTCCAGCTACAGCTGCAGCGGTGGCAGCAGCGGCCGCAGCTCGTGGTACGCAACAACAACAACGCGATTTAGATGCAGCGAATCGTGCTGGCACTGCTTCTGGCGGTGGTCCGACCAAGAAAAAACAACAGCCTGTCAGAGCGGCCGTGACGGTAGGGCGTAATGAGCCTTGTCCATGTGGATCGGGGCAAAAATATAAGAAGTGCTGTGGGGCGCGTGGTGGATGATCGCTATCAAGCCATTTTAAAGGGTATGAATTTACAGCGTGGTCTGCTGGCAGAATTTGTCAGCGTCTTCATGCTTATGTTTATCACTGGTGGCACAGTGATTATCTCCAATGGTGAGGATCTACTACTCGTTGCTTTAGCCAATGGGCTTACCATCGCAGCCATGATCGCTGCAGTCTTTCATATTTCGGGTGCTCAGTTCAATCCAGCGGTCTCTATTACAGTCACGTTACTTGGTAAACAATCTTGGAATCGTTGTTTCGCGTTTATCATTGCTCAGTGTGCTGGTGCAACCGCAGCAGCTTTTTTATTGCAGTGGTTGCTCATAGGTATCGAATTACCAACAGCGCAAAGTGATGATGGTGCCATTGGCCATATTGGATTGACGGTCGGTCTTTTTAGTGATCTTGCGCAGCTTGATATTGCTGGGAGTACCATTCGTGTTCTGATTCTCGAAATCATCGCTACATTCTTTCTGATGTTTGCGATTATGGGTGTGATGGTTGACAAGCGAAGTGGACTTGACAATCCCATACTTATGGGATTGCCAGTTGGCATGGTGGTCGCCGTTGATGTGATGTGCTTCGGTAAATTAACCGGTGCTTCAATGAACCCCGCTCGAAGTCTAGGCCCCGCCATTGCCATGGACTATTGGCATATTCAGTGGGTCTATTGGGTGGGGCCAATTGTAGGTGCGGTACTGGCGGGGCTGCTCTATCGCATGACCTTTGGGCGCATGACAAGCCAGCAGTCTGGGGCGTAAACCTACGAACCAACCTTTTGCTGATTGATCATGTTGTTTGAGTTGCTGATCACTCTCAAGAGGACCGCACCACCAACAAGTAAGAATACCGGTATGACCAGCAGCCATTTGGGGCCCCAAAACATGCCTAGTTCAGCAATTGGCAAGCCCAAGATTAAGACCAAAATCAAACAAATTCCGGCCCTCTGATTACGCCATGGCAGCCATATCAGCATGATTGCCGGGAAGACTAACCCATACATCACAACAAATCGCAAATAGGCTCGCTCAAGTGAAACTGTTTCGCCACCGATCATGAGTCCAATCCAGAAGACAAATGGAACCAGAAGTGGAATAAATCTGTAAAAGCGACTTCGATGGACGGTCATTGGTGCCGTTGTGGTGGAGCCTTTGGCAATCCGAAGCTCTCGTAAATGAGCCGCGATCGTAAATATTGCTTGGTATGCAAAGAAGGCCAACACCAAAGGCGGCAGCGCATAAGGCGCGTACACGGCATAGCTAGCCACAAAGACAAGCGTAAAGGCGAACCCGATACCGAAAAGAGCGAAAGCATGTGGTCCCTGAATAGACTGTCTCGCTCGATGTAGTGTTGCATCAAGATGTGGGCAAAGAAGAAAACCTAAAGCAAATAGAGGTGCGGCACCGACGGCGCCGCTTGGAGCCAGTTCAGCAAGATCACCGACAGACGCGAGATGTTCTGGCCCTAGGAGTATGAAACTTGCAATCGTTGCCGCGAGAATAATGGCGGCCAATGTAAGCCAGCCCGCGTTGTTTAAAAAGCTTACGAGATAGGCAATAGCGAAAGCGATCAGTGGAACCCACAGGCTTGCCCAGACGAGTCCAGGTTCTGAAGCGAAGGCCCAGGTCAGAAAGGTGGCGATCATGCTGAGAAAGAAAAGGTGATACCCGATGGTGACGGTCGAGAACCAAGCGATTCCTTGTCCAGCCCGCCGAACGGCGTCCCGAGACGCTTGCTGGGAACGAAGCACATACCCCATGCCAGCGCATCCAAGTACATTTGGAATAGCGATCAGCCAGAAGCCGGCCCAGCCAAAGCGTTGGATTAGCAGGATCGGGAGCCACATCCCAATGCACCACGTCCAACTCACGGTGCAAAAGACGCCCCAGCCACAATTTGAAATCCAAGCAGGCATCGCACCACAGCCTCACGGCCGCCCCAAAGAGGGAATCATCGGAAAAGACTACCGCTTATTTGCCTTGCGTCGCCGTATGCGAGCTTTTTCTTTTGCATGGTCACGTGGTGTGCAATGAAAAACAATTGAGCAGCGTCCTACACGTGGCGCTTTCTCTTTTGTCTTTCGCAGAATTTGTCGCACATCGAGTGTCATCTCAAGATTGAACTCAACGTTGTCACTCATGCGATCACGTATCTCTTTTCGAACGCGTTCTGTGTCAGCTACTTCATAGATGGCTGGCCCCAGGCAAGGACGTAAAAAGCGATAAGACATTTCGCGGCAAACTACAGTGAAGTCGCTTTTGCATTCCGCAAATACAAACATGCCCGCTGCTACTTCGGAATTGCCAAGAAGAGCGGCACCAGCCATGGCGTTACCAGTTGCGATTCACTCGCTTAAATGGAAGAACTGCCGTAAAGGTGCGAGCATCTTTTCTTCGAAGTCTCACGCCACTGCGGAATGCATAAGGCAGCCAGATCATTGAAAAGAGACGATGCCAGAAGTTATGGCGTGTGCTCAGTCCCGCTACCCACGCTTCCATTCGATGGAGTAGTGAAGGCGCCTTCACGATGGCTGGAGTGCCACCATTTTGGCTGATGACTGTTTGATTGGTTTTTTCTGCAACTTTGTTCAACGCTGAAACCTTAGTTTAGAAGAGATCAGAAAGAGCCATCGATTGACTACATGGCCCGAATTCCGACTGAGTCCGGTCCGATGGATCAGTCGATGAGGCGAGTTCGAAGGGGGCCCTTTGAAGGTCCTCCAACCTGTACGTTGTTGGAGCTCATGCAGTGCGTTAGATCTTTCGCGGATATGCTAGACGAGATTGGGGTCCAGGGCCATGTTGCTGACAGGTTCCTTTCTCAGGTCAAGGTCCAGAAGGTAGGTTTAGGGGCCAGGAACGAATGGAGGTCATCATGTCGATGGGTCTTATCGGAGTCTGCAGTTGGTCATTGGTGCCTGAGAATCCTCAGATGCTCGCGATTCGACTTAAGGAAACAGCGGTTGAAGGGGTGCAACTGGCATTGGGGCCCCTGGTTATGGATCCAGAGACATGGGGTCATCAAGGGAATGATGTCATGGCAGCGATTGCTAATCTGGATCTCAAGATGATCAGTGGCATGATGGCCACTGAAGGTGAGGACTACTCATCCCTTGAGTCCATCCGAGCGACTGGGGGAATCCGTCCGAATAGTACATGG
>CALCOW010000059.1 GCA_937899935.1 uncultured Phycisphaerae bacterium | reverse complement strand
TAGTAAGACTGTTCGGCTCATGGAGGGGGCTCCCTGTTTCCTGATGCAGCGATAGCCACGGCGCCCACAGAGCGCGGTTTGGCCTGGTTGCTTGCATTGAGCAACGCAATTAGAAATAACTGTGCTGTGGATACGTACGGCTGAGCCTACCGGTCGGACAAAAACCGCAAAGAAACCATATATTCATAAATATGCGGCATTTATGAACGCTTCTTAACAAACTCTGCATCTCTCTACAACCTGAGCTACACTCCTCTGTACCCATGATTATTGGCAACTATGTTTCTGTCGTCTCTGGCCAAAAAGGCTTCGAGAACAACGTCTCTGGACATATCCAGATTCCCTTACATGCCATGGGCCTTCTCAAAGATGCTGGCCATGAAGTGCATCTCATCACCAATGAGTTTGGTCCTGAGCGTTCACTTCCAAATTGCATGCCAGATAATGTTCCGATTCACTATGTGGTTGACGCTCGACGCCGAGGCGGCGTGCTCAATCGCACAGGTGAGCAATCAACTGGGGTCAAGCCTGGCCAGCTACTCAAACAACTGCGTCAGATGAAGACGATAGCCAAACGCGAGAACTTTGATGTTTTGCATTTTTTTGGGCTAAATCGTACTGGTCATTTGGCTGGCATCCTTCGCTTCACAGGACTCCATTGCCCAGCAGTCATGACCACTTATAAAGCCGATTTTCCAGAACGCCTGGCTCCTATCACGCGTTTTTTTTGGCGGCGTGTTTCAGAAGTTGTGACGGCAACGGAGTACGTCCGAACGCTCCAAAATAAATACGGTGTTCCGACCTCCTTGTTACGACACGGATTGGTTCGGGACATTGCGAGCGAACGAACCGATGAAGAAATCGGGCCTAAACATCGTGTCCTTTTCTGGCGTGATCCAACTGTTAGAAATGGTGCTGACGTCGTTATGGATGTGTATGAGCGGCTGGCCCCTCAATATCCAGATATCAGCTTCGATCTAGCAGTTCGTCCACACTGGAATGAAATTCCGGATCTAAAAGAACGTGCATCCAAATTTGAGAACATACACCTCCATCGATTCCCATATGGAGGTGGTATTACCCTGCCAAAGTTGATGCTTGAATCTCTTTGTGTGCTCATGCCTATTCGTCGAATCAGTATTGATCCACAATTGGTGATCGCTGAAAGCCTTGCTGCAGGCGTACCTACGATTGCAACCGACAAACATTCCATTTCTGAAATGGTCTTACCTGGACGAAATGGCTACCTGATTCCAGAGGGTGACGTAGATGCCGCAACAAGTTCCTTGGATTCCATTTTATCTGATCGAGAGCAAGCGATAAAAATGGGGCACAACGCGAGAGAAGATATACAAGCACGTTTTAACTGGAATACCTATGTCGATGATGTCGTTAAAATCTATAAAAGTGTTCTGTAAAGGTTCGGTTCTTCCCGGAAACCTCTTCATGCTTAAAGGCCAAGCTGAGAATCAGAACCAAAGATTAGACTAAGACAGAACGCCAGTGACGACACGAGTAGCCTGAATACCAATAAGCTTGGGGTTAAGCCCTTGGCAAGGCGCCGTTAGACGCCCCACTCAATATTGCACAAGATGGATCAACAACCATACACGCTTGAAATACCTGTCGATCACCCTGCCACGGCAGAAGCGGTGGCCCCTTTCGTAACGCGGGTTGAGGTGTGTGCACAACTAGATCAACATGGTTTTACACCCTCTACTGAACTCGTCAAATCCATCTGTCGTGCATTGATGGGCCGTTGTGCCTGTACGGTCTTAATTCGCCCAAATGACTCCGAGACCATGCAAGTATCCCCTCTGGCAATGGACTCTGCTCAGCGTGCAATTGCGCTTTTGGCAGGAACCGGTGCGAGCGCTGCCGCATTTGGGTTCCTTAATCAACACCATCAACTTGATCATTCATCAAATGCCAAACTAGCAAACTTCTGCCGCGAACATAACATCGAACCCTGTTTACATCGTGCGTTCGACTTTCATGAACAACTCGAAGATGCTGTCGCGTTAGCAGCCGATCTTGGCGTCATACGAGTCCTCAGTGCCGGCGCTCCATCACTTGATCAGAATCATTTTCCGCTTGATCTTCGCACAGAGCGCCTTAAGCAGATCGTGTTTGCCGCCGACCATCGCTTTCAAGTGATCGCTGCTGGTGGTGTTCGTGGGAAAAATGCAACTCAATTTCTGAGCTGTACACCACACCTCCATGCTTCGTGTAGAACCAAACAAAAACTCAGCCCAAATGAATTGTATGAGTTGCTTAGTGTGCTCAATAATGTTGTGTCATAATTGCTTCTTGGCCCGTTCTAAGAGGCCTTTGTAATACACACAAAGTCGTTAAATTCTTTGTATTCCATCTCAACCCACTGAGAAGGCAACAGACTGACCTCATGGCCCTCAGCAGCCATCGCTTCCATGACTGGCTCTACATATGCCTGCCGCCGCGGTGGTTTATTGACAGACCAGGTCGGAAAAATTCGCACTTGACGACTCACACGCACAAGCTCGCGTACAGCGGCGATATGAAAATCTAAATCCAATTCATCATGGCTCATCAGGCCGCCTTGCTCCAAACTGGAATAAACGAACAAGAGGTGGCCGCTTAACGAAAGGTCAAAGGTATCATCTTCAAAAGGAAGCGACGGCAGCGAACCAGTGATAAACCGATCTGGATGACCGCGGAATGCCTCTAAAAATGAAGAAAGTGCGGCAAGCTTAAGCTTTTCATACGCATCGGCTTGCTTTTGATCGGCCGCGACATTCGGATCCTTTTGGAAACTGATCATTGTCTCGGATATTTCTTTCAGCCCGAGTGCCTCTAATTGTTCAGGCGTTTGGCTGTACTGAGGATCGCAAGCGACAATGTCCAAACCACGATTGATCCCCTCAATGACCATTGCATCTGGGCCTCCGGGGCAGTCAAGGATGCGCTTGCCGCGCATACCCTCTTCAGAGAGGCCGTACATACCAGTAGACTCTTCCCAGGTTCGACCAAAGAACACAGTATGATCGAGGCTAAACGGCATTGTGAGATAGCATACAGAGCTTTGGCCATATTGGCCCGTTGCTGACTATGCCATCATCCCAATCGCTGGTGCGAATCCGTTAACCTTCACTCCATGCTCACGATCATGGCATTAACCCTGGCGATCTTTGTCTTAGCCACCCTCTATAGTTCGGTCGGCCATGCGGGTGCCTCTGGCTACCTGGCGGCAATGGCACTTATTACACAGATGCCACAAGAAGAAATGAAAGGCATTGCGCTGACCCTGAATATCTTTGTGGGATGTATTGGCACTTGGCGTTTCACACGTGCGGGGCACTTCCACTGGCCAACCTTTTGGCCCTTCGCAGCGATGGCTGTACCACTGGCATTTGTTGGTGGACTCTGGCAACTCCCTGATGCGGTCTTTCAACCGCTGATTGGTGCCGTGCTTCTTTTTGCAGCCATCATGCTTGTTTTCCGTGGCAATCGTCAGACGGAAAACCCTAAGGAAGCGCGCATGCCACATCTCTGGGTCGCTTTGATAACTGGTGGCATACTGGGATTGATGGCGGGATTGACGGGCACTGGAGGTGGCATCTTTCTATCGCCACTCTTGATCATCTGTGGATGGGCAGGCCCAAAAAGAACCGCCGCTATTTCGATTGTCTTTGTATTGGTGAATTCACTTGCTGGTCTTGGCGGAGTAATTGCCGAATCACCCACCTTGCCGACCGCCCTACCGATCTACATTCTGGGCGCCGTGATCGGCGGTCTCATTGGCTCCTACTTCGGCGCACGACAATTACCTGGACGTAGCATCAAGCTATTACTTGGCGTTGTTCTCACCATCGCGGCCATCAAGATGTTTACGATCGCATTTGCGTCATAAGTTATTGGCACGCACTTGTGCAACCAGAGTCAATTTCAGAATAGCCTGACTTCTGGTTCAGTCAGCCAGCTCGTTACTGCGACCACTCCGGCGCCACTGACACCAGTTTTTAATGTAGGTCCACTCATTGATGCCGTGCACGCCACGTGAGCGATTAATTTTTCCGATCTCCATGGCAACAACCCAATGCTTACGCATGATCTTCCAAGCTTCCGTGATCGAAAAGGTGGGGTCATACATGTTCGTAGACTCACTTGAAAGTCCATTCGCTTCAATAATAGAAATCCCTTTACCTCGCTTAAGGTCTTCAACATTTGTGTAACGCACATCAATCCTTCCGTAGAAGTAACCCGGAACCTGTGAACACCCTTCGTCGATCCAACGTTCCAATTCAGGTGTCCTAAGATGTTCTCCGTCACGAAACATACAACCCTGTGCGTGGTTTCCAGCATGCGTAAGCTGAAGCTTCTCGCCCTCAGGAAGCACCTCATCGAGCCGATCTTCAAATCGCCTAAAGAAGACACGGTGCTGTAATCGAAATCGCTTATTGTCAATGATGAGACTACGCAGCGTTGAGTGGCCATCTCCGATGACTACTGGGAATACCTTGTCGCAGATTGTAAAAAGTATGCCGGTTTTCGAATCTGGTCGCCGCCACCAAAACAGGCCCGCCTCCAAAGGGCCGGGATGGTGCGATTATCTGTCACCTTACCGTACTCGGGGTGAGCCTTGAGGGAATCAAAGATAACTTGCCACCAGGGTCAAAAGACCTGGTGCCTCAATACAGTCTCTTCGTAGAAGGGTGCATCGGTTTCCTCTGTGGAGTGGTGTTACTCATCCTACACAAGAATCAACTTATGAGAATGGCCAAGCGCCTTTTCTCGAAGAAATGACTTTGTATTCTCAACAAAAATGATGGCTTGATTGTGTCTTTGTACAATAATCTGGGTGCATTGCTACTTGCATCGCGCCTTAACATGATCGATAGATACCGTAAAGCTATAGATACTGATTGGCATGAGCAATATCTCACATCACATTACACTTCAAACACTATTGATCTGTACTGCCGCTGCGCTCTGCCCTGGTTCCATCACTGCTGGCCAGGACACTGATACGAAGCAAACACTCGATCAGGTATTTCCACGCGACAGAGTTTTAGAGATAGAGATTACACTGGATGAAAATGACTGGGATGAAATTCGAAAGCAGTCGCGCTCACTAAGGAAGGCTCTCGGACCAGATCGCCAGTTTGAGAACATTGAGTCGCCCTTTACCTATGTCCCTGCGGATATCACCATTGATGGCGTGAGCTACAAGAATGTTGGCCTGCGCAAGAAGGGGTTTTTGGGTTCACTTGATCGACAGCGACCATCTCTGAAAGTCAAACTCGATAAATATAAAGAGGACGAACATATCCAGGGGCTCAGTAGCCTCACGCTCAACAACAACAAACAAGACACTGCACTTGTGAGCCAGTTCATCGGTTACGACCTTTTCAATACCGCTGGTGCCCCCGCACCGCGAGCCGCTCTTGCCAACGTACGCGTCAATGGCGAAAACCTTGGTATCTATAGCCACATTGAGTCGATGCGACGGCCTCTGGTTAAGAATGCTTTCGGCAACCAAGATGGGACGCTCTACGAAGGCACGGTAGTTGACTTCTACGATGATTGGGCAGGCGCCTTTGAGCGTAAGTTTGGCCCCAAGAAAGCTGGATTAGCGCAACTTAAAGCTCTCATTGCTGCTCTGAACATTGAAGATGATGCAGAAGCAGAAGCAGCCATTTGGAAAGTCGTTGATCGCGATGCGTTTTACAAGTTCTGGGCGATGGAAGGGCTGCTTAGTTTTTGGGATGGATACTCTGGCAACCGAAACAATTTCTTTGTGTATCACAATCCTGAGACAAACAAGCTTCACTTTATTCCGTGGGGCGCCGATGCGATGTTCGAAACCTATAGCAAACTAGGCGAGGACCCTCTCTCACCCCGAGCAGTCCGCACGGCTGGTCGTCTTGCCTACCGCTTGTACCAAATGCCCTCTGCTCGCAAGCAGTACGCTCAAACCATGCAACAACTGCTCACAGACGTCTGGGATGAAGAAACTATTCTTTCAGAAATAGATCGTGTCGAGGCAATGTCCAAAGGGCATCTTTCCAGATCTCAGCGATCCTCTTTTGATCCAGATCGGGCCCGGGACTTTGTTCGCAACCGTCGGACTGCCATCGAACCAGAAATCGCTGGCGATGACATGCCGCTTTGGAATGAACCTCCAGAACCACCGCCCATCATTGGTGGTCCCCAATCCGCTGATGAGAGCCTCTTTGCAGCCGCTAAGTTGGGAGACCTTGAGGCGATACAGAAACACATTGACCAAGGCACTGACATCAATACGCGCGATGAAGGTGGTGGAAGTGCGCTTGGCCTGGCTGCGATTGCGGGACAAACTGATGCGATGCGATTGTTGATCGATCTTGGTGCCGATATCAATGCCACCACCAACGATGGAAGTGTGGCATTGCATGGTTCATCTTTCTTTGGAAGATACGACGCAACGCAACTACTACTGGATTCAGGCGCAGACCCCAACGTCATTAACAATGATGGCTACACACCAACTGATATTACCTCGGCGCCGTGGAACAATGAAATTCAGGAGATTGCAGAGTTTTGGTCCATGTGGCTTGGTATCTCCATGGATATGAAAGTCGTCAAAGAAAAACGTCCCGAGGTTGCCCTTTTACTCTCCCAACGTGGAGGCAAATTTTCAGTTTTGCTTCCAAAGCAATCTGAAACAATGCTGTGGAGCGCTGCAAGAGATGGTGACATCGAGGCGCTCAAAGAGAGCATTGATAAAGCTGTCGATATCAACCGGCTGGATGAAAGGGGTATCTCGCCCCTGGCGTGGGCCGCGGTCACGGGGCAAAACGATGCCATCAATTTGCTCTTAGAACACAAGGCTGATGTGAATCGAGCCAACGTTGACGGTGGCACACCACTTCATGCAGCAGCCTTTATGGGTCAACCAGATACAGTCGCCTTACTGCTAGCTCGCGGTGCTGACCGCCACATTCGTAACAAGAACGGGCAGACGCCACTGGATACCATTGCTGGAGGCTGGAATCAACAGATGCGAGGAGTGGTTGAGTACATTGCAGACTTTCTGAGAATTGAAGTTGATCCGGAGGCTGTGGGGCAAACTTGGCCAGG
>CALCOW010000058.1 GCA_937899935.1 uncultured Phycisphaerae bacterium | reverse complement strand
AATATATTCCTCGCCCTTGCGCCACTTTATACACTTCCGAAGAAGCTTTAATCGTTCGACTTGCATGTTTTAGCCATGCCGCCAGCGTTCAATCTGAGCCAGGATCAAACTCTTCAATTGAAGTTCGTTGTCTACATGTTGCAAGCAACATGAAAACGATCATGAAAAGTAGACCTGGTACGAACAGCGTTCACTGTTCGCGGTCTACATCGCACACTTACATGCACGATGTGGATGGACGGCTAGTCCATCCTGCTTTACTAAAGCACCTTGAGAAACCAGCAACAGTCAATCAACATGATTGGTGTTGCGAACACGCGGTTTGTTCAAGGATGGCAATCAACCTGTGAAATTGATTACCGAATTGGGGTTTCACATTTCAACAGTAACTGTGTTGGTCACTGCGAAACGCTCACACCCGCGTAGCTTATTTGGCTGTTCACTTTTCAAAGAGCACTCAGAACAAACGCCAAGGCGATCGCTCAACGTCAATAGAATGACCGGGCCCGCTGCGTCGTGCCAGCGGGCCAGAACGACAATAGTACCCACGCCCTGCGAGGTGTCAACCTAGGCAGGAAATATGGGCAACCTGATCTGTACGGACCATACCCCGCCAAGGTTCGCCCAGCTGAAAATTTAGATCATTTAGCGGCTGACGGCTCTTATCGCAGCCCGCAATAACCGCTGCTGAAATGGATTGGGGTTGAGCCGCCATGAGGACCCCTGCAGCCGTATTTAAGGTCCTTCCGGTGGTCCGAACGTCGTCAACCAGCAATATATGCCTGTTTCGCAGCTTTCCTGCCAGACGTCGAGATAATCGCCACCGACTCTGGGGTAGTTTTCGGCGAGATGACTGGGATAGTCGTGCCTGGCAAGAACGGGGTTTTCTCCACTGCACAGAGAGTGGCCTTTCGAGCGGTGAGCCCAGCTCCTGAGCCACTGCTTTAGACAGAATACGGGTGTGATCGATCCCCCGAACGAGATGCCGCCAAGGAGACATTGGCACGGGCACGACCACCATTGTTTGCACCTGCTGTCCATATCGATCTCGAACTTGCTTACCCAGGCGATGGCCGAGTTCTTTACCGAGCAGCTCCCAACGCCGAAACTTGATCTGCAAGATCCAACTTTGAAGTGGCTCGGTGTATGGTCCCAAGCGAATCACGCGATCAACGGCTGACACCCGTTCATGGCAGGCAGCACATCCCAAGTGCCCGCTTAAAACATGGACCTCTCCTCGGCCAACACTACTACCACAGCAGGGGCAGTACCTATCAGCATGATCAGGTAAAAACCCCCCCTTCTCTACTTCCTCACGCGCCTGAGGCTGAGTGAAGCTCAACCAGGTGTCTAATGCATCCACAATCCATTTCATAGCTCTTTCATAAAGCGTTAGCATGACCTTGTCTTGAACCCACACCAGCCCCAACCACGACTCGCAATTTGGCAATATCTTGCCACAGACGAGGGCCACCAGCTCATCAAAGCAGCTGCCCAAGTCGAGCGACATGACGTGATCGGCCTGACCAAACTCCGTAAGAACTGGTCACTCGACCAAATCTCAGGTGCGATGAATTTGATCGATGCAAGAAACCGCGCCGCCAAGAAGTTTGACCAAGCCCAAAATCTCATGGCAGATCGTGAGGGTGTGGAGCAAGCAACAGGCACCCTGGTCGCCCAACATAAGGCGAGTCGCTTTGCATCACTTGATCAAGTAGCTGACCTCTGCTGCGGCATTGGCGGAGATGCGATGGAACTTGCTCAGGTCACCAATGTGACCGCCTTCGATATTGATCCAACGCGCGTATGGATGGCTCAGCACAATGCCCAATGCAATGCGCGCGAAGTTGACGTGACTCTTTCGAGCGCGCACGACTTGCTCAATAAGTTCAGTGCCTGGCATATCGACCCAAGTCGACGCATCGACGGCAAACGACTCTGGACGTATGCGGATCTCATACCAGGTGATGAGACGATTAGAGATCTTTCTCAACAACTACCTCATGCTGCTATCAAACTTGGCCCTGGCATCAACTTTGAGGAGTTACCTCTGATTGAGACTGATGAGGTAGAGATCATTGGCGATGGCAGGCGCCTCTATGAAGCGACGTGGTGGCGGGGTGAGATTGCTCATCATCCGGGGCAGCGCACCGCAACAAATCTCACAACTGGGTGTTCTTTCAGCAGCCAGCCACGTCCACCTCAACAGCGCTCTCAACCCGGCGTAGATGAGATACTCATCGAGGCTGATCCCGCCCTTGAGCGAGCTGAGCTCGTTGGCTGCCTGCCCGAACAGAACTCTTATTGTGAGATTGCCCCCGGACTTGGACTTCTAACCAGCAACACTGCTCTCGATTCCCCATGGCTACATTGCTATCACGTGGTACATCTGATGCCATGGAGACCAAGAAACGTGCGCCTCTGGCTCCAAAAAAACCAACAGACCGTCAGTGCCGTACGAACCAGGGGCAAGGCCGTTGATCCTGATAAGGCGTCAGCAACACTACCAATGGGCGATCAAAATGCGATTGTGCTTTTTGTGCTAAGACTTGGGAAAAAGCTGGTGGCCGTCATGACCAAACCTGCGATCAATTTATGACGTTGCCATTCTATGACGATGCCATTCGCCTTAACACCGTTTGTAAAATTCCACCATTCCGATAGTAAGTTACCTCGACTGGTGTATCCAGCCTGCAAGTTGTATTGAATTCTATCTGAGTACCATCGGTTTTTGTGGCGGTTACTTTAATGTCTTGGCGAGGTTTGACATCATCATCAATCTCGACATCAAATGTTTCGCTCCCATCGAGGCCAATCGAATCAGCGCTTTGGCCTTCTTTGAAACACAGTGGGACGACTCCCATACCAATAAGATTACTTCGATGAATACGTTCAAAACTCTGCGCGATAACCACTCGAACACCGAGTAGCATCGTACCCTTCGCTGCCCAATCACGTGAAGAACCCATTCCGTAATCTTCATCAGCAAGTACAACCAGCGGAATACCCTCTTCTTTGTAATGGCAACTCGCTTCAAAGATAGATTTCACTTTGCCGTCGAGTAAATCCGTGGTCAAGCCACCTTCGGTACCAGGGGCCATCTGGTTACGAACACGAATGTTTCCAAAGGTCCCACGTGTCATGATGAGATCATTGCCACGACGGGATCCAAAGCTATTAAACATCGAACGTTCAACACCATGTTCCGTTAACCACTGCCCCGCTGGAGAGTCAGGAGAAATAGCACCCGCCGGCGAAATGTGATCGGTCGTCACTGAGGTCCCGAGCTTACATAACACTCGCGCCCCATGAATAGGCTCGATTGGGGACACATCCATGGTCATCCCCGCAAAGAAAGGCGGATTGTGAATATAGGTGCTCTCATCAGACCAAGCGAAACGGTTGCCGCCTGTCACCTCAATAGCCTGCCATTCTTCGGACCCATCAAACACGTTGCTGTATTGTTCGACAAACTGCTCACGTGTTAAGCACTGTGCCTTCAGATCTTCAACTTCGGTTTGACTTGGCCATATATCGCGAAGGTATACGTCTTCACCTGATTGATCTTGACCGATTGGCTCTTCTGTCAGGTCAATGTCGACCGTTCCTGCAATCGCATACGCCACAACCAGAGGCGGCGAAGCTAGATAATTAGCTTTACAGTCGGGAGAAATCCGACCCTCAAAGTTACGATTACCACTTAACACACTACAGGCAACTAAGTCATGTTCATTGACAGCTTGACTGATTGGTTCTGGAAGCGGACCAGAATTTCCGATGCAAGTGGTGCAACCATAGCCAACCAAATAGAAACCCAAGTGTTCTAAATCGTCTAATAAATTGCCTTTTTCAAGGTATTGTGTCACAACCTTTGAACCTGGCGCCAGGGACGTCTTGACCCACGGCGCTCGTGTCAGTCCACGTGCAGCAGCTTTTCTTGCCAACAGACCAGCGCCAATCATGACATCTGGATTACTGGTGTTTGTACAACTCGTGATAGCGGCAATAACAACCGCTCCATCAGCCAACGTGAACTTTTCACCTTCATATTCAACTTGCGCCAGCTCTGCCTTCTCAGCGACAGCTGTGCCACCAGACTCATCAGACCAACCTCTAACAGAACCGCCTACAGGGGGCCCTTGATGTCCGAAGGTTTCACTCCGAGCTTGTTGCCAAGTTGTTTTCATATCAGCTAATGTGATACGGTCCTGTGGACGCTTTGGGCCAGCAAGCGCCGGCTCAATCGTTGACAAATCAAGTTCAAGAGTACTTGAGTAACGAACGGAAGCATCAGGGAGGTGCCATAGCCCTTGCGCTTTGCAGTACTGCTCCACTGCTTTACAGTGATTTTCGTCGCGGCCCGTAAAAGAAAGGTACTTCAGCGTCTGCTCATCGGTCGGGAAGAACCCCATAGTGGCGCCGTATTCTGGTGACATATTGGCGATCGTCGCACGGTTGGCGAGTGGAATTTCAGCTAGGCCGGGCCCGAAGTACTCCACAAATTTGCCCACGACCCCATGTTCTCGCAACATTTCAGTGACACGAAGTACAAGATCTGTTGCGGTGGTGCCCTCTGCCAATTGACCGGTAAATCGAAAACCAACCACCTCTGGAATGAGCATATAAATGGGCTGGCCAACCATCACTGCCTCTGCTTCGATACCGCCGACACCCCAACCCATGACTGACAGCCCATTGATCATCGTCGTATGCGAATCCGTGCCGACAAGGCTATCCGGGAAAAAATCATGTCCATCATCCCAAATGATCTTGCCCAAATACTCAAGATTGACTTGATGACAAATACCGGTCGCGGGCGGAACCACATGAAAATTATCAAATGCTGTTTGCGCCCACTTAAGTAACTCATACCGTTCTCGATTACGTTCGAATTCTTTATCAGAATTGATCGTTAGAGCCATACCAGAATTGAAGGCATCTACCTGAACAGAGTGATCAATAATAAGATCACAGGGCACGAGGGGATTTACCTTTTGAGCGCTTGCGTCATCACCTGTCAACGATACAACAGCATCTCGCATCGCTGCCAAGTCAACGACCGCCGGGACACCCGTAAAGTCTTGGAGTAAAACTCGCGTGGGCATATATGGAATTTCAACAGGCTTGACATTTGTAGCGTCATAGCCGGCAACATTAAGAACGTCTTCTTTTGAAACAATTTCACCATCAAGGTGACGCAAACAACACTCAAGTAAGATCTTGATGCTATAAGGCATCACATCCAGATCGCCGACACCTTGCTGTCCAGTTAAGGCAGGAAGACTAAAAATACGGCGAGATCCGACCGCTGTCTCCAGCGTCTGGATCGCTCCAAAAGGATCCTGATTGGTCATGGTATGAGCCCCAAAAAACGATCGTCAATTCGGTTTTCAATGATGAACTGTGATGCAGCGTCTATTGTAACAGACCGCCATTACTTCGTTGACTCATCGGTTCCTGATTTTGCCTGACGGCTCTTCGCGCCCGGCGTTGAACGTAACCGCACATCTGCTTTGGGCGCTCGCACGATATGTTCTGGGGGGACTGAGTGCGTTAGGAAGACACCGCCATTAATAACTGACCCTTCACCAATCACCGTCTCGCCGCCGAGGATGGATGCTCCAGCAAAGACCGTGACATTATCACTCAGCGTGGGATGCCTTTTGATACCACGTTTAAGACGGCCAGTTTCATCGCGAAGAAAGGCCGCCGCTCCAATGGTGACACCCTGATACAACTTGCAGTTATTTCCGATGACAGCCGTCTCTCCTACCACCCCCCCCGTTCCATGATCTACAAAGAACCGTTCGCCGATCTTAGCGCCAGGATGAATATCGATGCCTGTTTTACTGTGCGCATGTTCTGACATGATTCTTGGTATGAGCGGAATACCCATAAGAAAAATTTCATGAGCAATTCGATGCACACTAATGGCCGCAAGACCTGGATAGCAAAGAATAGTTTCGT
>CALCOW010000057.1 GCA_937899935.1 uncultured Phycisphaerae bacterium | reverse complement strand
CTACCTCGATAAAGCGACCGGCTTTGCTTGGTTAACCGGTGATCGTGAAGGTCCGGTCTTTGATTTGGGTCCCAGTCTCAAGCATGAAAACTGGACCGTCAATGACATTTTGGGTAATCAACTTCCAGTTTCAATTGCCTTAGGTATGTCAGCAATCATTCTGGCGTGTGTGATTGGTATTGGGGCCGGTGTGATTGGAGGTGTGCGCCCCGGTTCATTCGGTGATCTTGCCTCACTTACTTTAGCGCTCATCGGCATTAGTCTGCCGACGTTTGTTATTGGCACTCTTTTGCTAGTGACGTTTTCTGTGTGGCTTGATGCTTTTCCAGTTGGTGGATGGGGCACTGTGTGGCATTTGTTCTTGCCAGCGTTGACCCTCTCTTTGCCGTTTGCCGCCTATATTGCGCGGCTGACGCGCTTCGGCATGATGGACCAGCTTGGAGCCGACTATATTCGCACTGCCCGCGCGAAAGGGCTCAGTGAAATGCGCGTCACGCTCAAGCACGCGCTTAAGAATGCGATGCTTCCTGTCATCAGTTATCTCGGGCCAGCAGCAGCAGCGGCGATGACTGGCTCATTTGTGGTTGAAAAGGTGTTTGCGGTTCCTGGCATCGGAACACACTTTGTCGATGCGGTGCTTAGCAAGGACTTAACCCTCATCATGGGTGTTGTTCTGGTCTATTCAACCTTGCTGATTCTCTTCAACTTACTTGTTGATGTGATGTATACATGGATCGACCCCCGCATCGAAATGGCCTAGCCCAGTTCGGCAAGTAGCCGCTTACCGAACCGAGTAGGCACGAGGAGTCAATTGGTTGAGGGTCTACAGGAAAGCTATTGGCATGGGCATGGCCCCCACGCGGCGAGGATCTGGAGCACATCATCAACACCGTAGACCCTCGAATATCCATCGAGCGCCATCAATAGGTCGTTCACATCGACGACGCCATCGTCGTTCAGATCGCCACTGCAGTCATATTCATCATCGATGAGATAGTTTTCCCTTCCACCACCATTCCAATGATCACAGCAAATCAACTTTACCCAGAGTTCGCACTGCGGGCTTACCTCGGGGATTGCACATGTATCGTTTGTACTATCGTGGGGCTGTAGTGACGTAAGCGAGGTCTCAGTGATCGTAATTTGTAAGTCATCATAATGAACTTCAGCGCGATCCGGGCCGTGCCATTGAACAAAGTACACCATGGGTGACACACTTTCCCAGTTGCCCGGTAGTTCCACGAGCGGAATGCTTATGTAATGGGCTTCCCATTGGTCCAAAGTAACAGCAGGAATCTCAAATAGTGTTTCTACTTCCGAATCTACGTTGAGGTGACCCAAGCCAATACTAGCGCAGCCATCACTGACTCGACGCACACGAAATGCAAGCGTCAAATAGCCATTGAGAATCTTGTTGTCATATGCCCGATCTTTCACACAACCGGGTAATACTCCCAACTCTTGGCCATAAAGCTCGAGGTAGACTTGGGAGTCATGGGCGGCGGTTCCAACACGCAAGTAACCATTGGGGTCGTCCTTGCTATCACCTGAAGCACCGCAGTTCTGAACTGCTCTGGCGGACAAGTAATCTGCAGGCAGATTGCTATTTGGAATTGCCTTGCCGAAGTAACGTCCCCCGGGACCACACGGTCCTGAACTTTGTGTTGTGAACGCGCCATCCCAGAGCACACGGTTGTAGCCGGGGGGTGGGTCTGTCATATCGTCTAACTGGTCGCAGTCGCAGTTCGGCTGGTACCCCTTTGGGCATGTCCAACAACAATCGCCAGGTGGGTTGGCGCAGTCCTCTGTGCCATCTGTGCCTGCAGAAGTGAGAGGGCTTCCAGTTGAAGGTGCCATTAGCTGAGGACTGGCGCCCATCAAGAGAGTTGATACTGCCACGCCCAGCATGACTGGGAATCTTGTACAGAGCTTTGTCATTCTTTTGTCTTTTGTCATTACGTGTATGCCTTTGTTCTTTTGTCAATTCGGTCCAGACCGTCAATCTGCCAAGTCGACAACGCAAGGCGCGTCCATGTGCCTATTTTTTTATATGAACCTCGTGCCAACATAAGACGTGAAGCATGTTGGCGCTCCATGAACTGCTATGCCATTTGAACATCGCATCTTCCTTAAGAATTTGTAAATTGTGTGGTTTTTTGGCGCCAACCAGTCAAGAGACAAATGAGCCACGCCTGGGCGAGTTGAGTGCACTCGGCCAGGCGTGGGATTGTGGAGCAGGGAAGAGAAAAGAGGTTCCTTGACTCGTTAGATAACTACTGAGTTTCGCCGCCGCATGAAGTATTCCAGTGCCCAAGAACCAGGTTGAGATCAGATCCGTTGTAGGGATTACCCCACGCACCAAGCACTGTTAAGAGATCTTGGGAATTGACGAGGCCATCACCGTTATAGTCGCCGGGGCAGGCACATTCATCGCTCACACTATTGCCGCCATTGTCGTACCAGTCTCCATAGATCTGATCCGATGTATTTCCACACACCGTTGTATTGGTCAATAGAGCGGTCGCGTACATGTCGATGCCTCCGCCCAAATCTGCTGTGTTGTTTTCAAATTGACTATCAATTATCTCAACCGTTAGCCCCGCATTGAGTAATCCGCCCCCGGCGGATCCATCAGGCAGGCTTGCTGATGCAACATTATCTCTAAATACGCAACTTTCTATAGTTACATTAGCTCTTAAAATGCTCAGGCCACCACCCTGAGAGAGTGCTCCAGCAGATAAATTACTTTCGAAGAGGCTGTTAGCCACTCTAACATTTGCAGAGTCGCCTCTGACAACAACACCACCACCAGTAAAGACACTTTCGTTGTTTTTGAATTCACTGTTGATGATCGTTGGGTTGCATGGCTGGCCTTCTTCATTGTACAACTCACCTTCGACCCATAGTCCCCCACCACCGAAGGCTGCTCTGTTATCTTCAAAATGGCAGTTGTTTATGGTGGGACTACTGCCTTCGATATACATCCCTCCTCCGAAATCACTAGCCCCGGTGCCATACCCATTGACAATTTTTAGTGTGTCAAACTGCGTCTTTTTCCCTTCGCCATTGAGACACTGCAAGACCCGCTTTGAATGCTGCCCATCAATAACACTGGTTGGATTACCTCTCTTATCTGCCTCACCACGAAGTGTAATCCTCTTGCCTAAAGTGTCTAGCGTGCTGCTTGGGAAGTAATGTCCCTTTTCAAGTTGAACCACGTCATCAGGCGCTGCAATGTCAATCGCCGCTTGAATGTCGCCTCCAGCTGGAACGTAAATCGTATCTGCTTGAGCAAGGCTGCCTCCTGCGCCCGCTAATACCGAAACCAATATCGTGCTTAATACATGGTGACTTCTGATCTGCATGGGGTCCTCCAAATCTGACCCCCCCGTACTGTTGTTTTGATTTGTACCTACTGGCCGTCCTTAAACCGATCGCGCAATGCACGCTGTTTTGCTGTACACCTAACTGTTTTTTCAATCGAATACTGCAACCAACAAGAGAAATGGAAAGGTTTGCCGGACTAATAAGAACTATGCCAAATGAGCGCCACGACAGACGTTAAAGTTCACTTTTCTCTATTTTTGTGAGTTTCTAAGAAACCACCTTAGGCCGGTTGCGGCATATCCGCCTTGCGTGGCTGCCAAGGCTCTGGGCCATAGATCGCATCATCACCAAGCTGCTCGGCAATTTGAATCAATCGGTTGTACTTCGCCACACGATCGCTTCGGCATGGTGCCCCAGTTTTAATTTGGCCAGCATTGGTGGCAACTGCAATATCGGCAATCGTGGAGTCTTCTGTCTCACCAGAGCGGTGGCTAATGATCGCGGCATATCCGTTGCGCTGGGCCAGTGTCACTGTTTCATTGGTCTCGCTGAGCGTTCCTATCTGATTAACCTTTACGAGAATCGAGTTGGCACAATTCATTTCGATCGCCTGGCGCAAGAATTTTTGGTTGGTCACCAAAAGATCGTCACCAACAAGCTGCACGCGGTCGCCTAAACGAGCAGTCAGCTTTGCCCAACCATCCCAATCTTCCTCACCGAGGCCGTCTTCGAGCGAACGAATCGGGTAGCGCGTACACCAATCTTCCCACATGTCGATCAGTTCATCACTTGAGACCACACGGCTGGGATCACTCGAAAAGAAGCAATACCCCTCTTTACCAAGTTTTTTTGCTTCGTTGGCCAGCTCACTGGTTGCGGGGTCTAAGCAAATCACGATTTGATCACCAAGCGAATAACCCGCACGATCAACGGCTCGCTCAATAACACGCAGGGCCTCTTCGTTGTCCTTTAGGTTTGGCGCAAATCCACCTTCATCACCAACGGTCGTCGCTAAGCCATCGTCGTGGAGTACACCCTTGAGCGTGTGATAGATTTCGACGCCGGCCCGCAGCGCCTCATGAAAATCATCAAAACCAAGTGGCTGAATCATGAATTCCTGAAAGTCCACCGTGTTATCAGCGTGTTTGCCACCATTGAGAATATTCATCATTGGGGCGGGCAACGTACGGGCGCTGGTCCCCCCTAAGTACCGATACAACGGTTGATCTGTTGCTTCAGCAGCAGCGCGTGCAACAGCCAGCGACACTGAAAGAAGTGCGTTGGCGCCAAGTTGGCCTTTATTTTCAGTTGCATCGAGCTCGATCATGACACGATCAACCCCCTCTTGGTCACGAGCATCCATTCCAAGAAGCGCTGGCGTAATCTTGTCGTTCACATTTTCAACTGCGTTGTAAACGCTCTTCCCACCATAAAGTGACGAATCGCCATCACGAAGTTCGACGGCTTCGTTCTCACCGGTACTTGCTCCAGATGGAACGCCCGCTCGACCACTGACGCCACAACCCAGAAATACATCGCATTCAACGGTCGGATTACCACGTGAATCTAGAATCTGTCGGGCGTGTATATGATCAATTTCAAAGTCAATGCTCATTTTGAGATCTTCCAGTCATCTATGGGTATAAAACACTCTGTGTGAAGCCCCGCCATTTGGGTCAGAGCATCAATTGTAACCACCTGTTGGCTTCACCACCGACCAACCTCAGGCACCCCTTGTGGAGCCGCTAGAGAGATATTGCTGGCCATTTGGGAGTGTGGCCCTCGAGCACCGCTACAACATCCCTCACGACCAGACTCATCTGTTTGCTTGCTGTTTCTGTTCTGGATGCGAGGTGCGGCAAGAGTGTTGCATTAACGGTCGACAGCAGTGGATTGTTCGCGGTGATGGGCTCTGACGCATGGACATCCAATAGAGCTCGGGCTTGCCCATGCGATTGCAAAAATGATGCGAGGTCATCAGTGTTCACCACCATGCCTCGAGATGTGTTAATGAGAAGAACATCATCTTTTAGCAAGCCTAGACGTTGCGCATCGATGAACTTGTCGTTACTCGGCCGCCCATCAATATGGATCGTCAATACATCGCTTCTGCTCAGAAGGTGATCCAGCGAGAGTGATTGGATTCCTTTGTGTTCACTTGGATCAATTGGCTTGAGGTCATTAAAACATACGTTCATGCCAATCGTGTTGGCGACCTGAGCCACACGGCTGCCGACGCGGCCAAAGCCAAGTACTCCGAGTGTCATTTCACTGAGTTGCCTGGTCGCAACATGTGTATCACGAAGTTGCTTCCAAGCGGATGGATCAACAGCCTTAGTCACTTCCACGACTGGACGCAGCGCTTTGAGCATCATAAGTAAAACATACTCAACAACTGCCTGAGTATTTGAGTCAGGTGTGTGGACCACTGCAACGCCGCGCACCGCACAAGCCTCTAAATCGATGTTATCAACACCAACGCCAGCCCGACCGACCACACGAAGTTTGGGCGCTCGTGCAAGGAGTGCTTTGTCCACGACGGTGTAAGTTCGAACGACCAAGCCCTCAGCTCGCGACAAGAGGTCATCAAACTTGGGGTCATCGGTGGAGCAAACAACAAGCTCGCAATGCTCGCCCAACC
>CALCOW010000056.1 GCA_937899935.1 uncultured Phycisphaerae bacterium | reverse complement strand
TTAAAACGCTGCTCGCCATCTTCTAAGTTGATGGAATTGACAATGCACTTTCCGCCACATCTCTCAAGCCCAGCACGAAGGACTGCGGCGTCGGTTGAATCAAGCATCAGAGGTGCCTGTATCTGCTTTGCAAAGCGGCTAGCGACCTCTTGCATATCGACCACACCATCACGACCAACAAAATCCACACACACATCCAAAGCCTGACCACCGCCAGCAACTTCTTCACGCGCCATAGAAACCAAGCCATCCCAGTTCTCTTCGTCAAGCAACCTTTTGAATTTGCGAGATCCGTTGGCATTGGTTCGCTCAGCTACCATCAAGATTGAGAGCTCTTGCTTGTAGTCGACATGTTGATAGAGACTTGTGCAACCAGGACGTTGATCTTCACAACGGCGCACCGGGGCTGAATGCTCACCTAGCCCGTCGATCAGCGCGCCAAGATGCTCTGGTGTCGTACCACAACAACCTCCGATCAAATTGATGCCATATTCATCAACAAAGCGCATCATGGTCTTCGCATATGGCTCTGGACTGAGCGGGAAGTGTGTTTGGCCATCAACCAAGACAGGAAGGCCGGCGTTCGGCATCACGAGCAGATTGCGATCCCATCGCTTGTTGAGTACGGAAAGATGATCTCGCATCTCCGTGGGACCAGTGGCACAGTTAAGGCCGAGAGCTGCGATTGGATATGAACGAAGAGCGGTAATGGCGGCGGAAATTTCCGTGCCAAGAAGCATGGTGCCGGTTGTCTCGATCGTGACACTTACGAAGATTGGTACTTCACTGGGAGTTTTGGATGCCTTCTCAAGGGCTGCAATGCAAGCATTGATGGCGCACTTAGTCTGCAGTAAATCCTGACATGTCTCGATCAAGAAAGCATCGACACCTCCGGCAATAAGACCTTCTGCCTGCTGCTGATAGCTATCGAGCATTTGCTTCCAAGTGACCTGACCCAGAGTAATGAGCTTTGTACCTGGTCCCATTGAGCCCAAGACAAAACGTGGCTTGTCCTTGGTGCTGTAACGATCTGCAGCAGCACGGGCAATCGCTGCAGCTTCCTTATTGAGATCAACGCACCAACTTGCCAACTCTTGATCAAATTCATTAAGGGTCAGGACATTGGCACCAAAGGAGTCCGTCGAAACAAGATCACATCCAACCTCGAGAAATGACATATGAACCGCTTCGACCAAATCAGGTCGACTTCGCACCAACACATCAACACAGTTTTCACGGCCTAAATAGTCTTGGTCAATACTGAGGTCCTGACCTTGAAGTGCCGTACCCATGGCGCCATCTGCAACTAACACACGCTGTTGAAGCTGGTTTAACAGGGAGCCGTCACTCGGAGGCTGATGGGGGTTGAGCATGCAGGAAGGATAAACCTGGGAGGCATGTCCTTCAACCTTTCATCTGGATGAACGGATGGAGCCACCTTCTCCTTGAGGGCCCAAAAAGGAGGTGCTGGGTTGGTAAGATCAGCTATCAGTCAGATCCGCAGCAACCCAACACGGTGCTAGGATAATCCTCCAACTCCGCTGAGACTCCTGAAGCCGATGAAAGAAAGTCCCCTCGAGCACCGCGCCTCGCATAACCAACAAACAAATCCGAGACACCAATTGGGCTTCATATCGGCTCAACGCGTCAGCATAGAAAAACCCTAGGAATGCACGAAGCGGCCATTTCTGTCAACAATGTCTCCAAGCGATTTGGTCGCACACAAGCCGTCAAGGACTTGACGCTTGCTGTTCCTCAAGGTTCGCTTATGGGATTCCTAGGGCCCAACGGCGCTGGCAAAAGCACCACCATCCGGATGATCATGTCAATCATCTATCCCGACACGGGGCAGATTAATGTACTGGGTGATTCAGCAATGGCAGCAAAGTTTCGAATTGGCTACTTGCCTGAGGAACGTGGCCTCTATCGAAAAATGAAAGTCATTGAATTTCTCAGTTATATCGCCAAACTCAAAGGCGCACCAACACGGGGGCTCGCCGATCGGATCAACCAATGGCTCGAGCGAATTGAACTACCCGGTGTTGCCAGAAAACGCTGTGAGACACTGAGCAAAGGAATGCAGCAAAAGATCCAGTTTCTCGCTGCTGTGATGCATGAGCCAGAACTCTTAATTCTTGATGAACCTTTTAGCGGACTCGATCCAGTCAATATGGTGCTGCTTAGAGATCTCATTACTGATTTTCACCAGCAAGGCCGAACGATTCTGTTCTCCACACATGTCTTACATCAGGCAGAACAGATTTGTGATCGAATCATTTTGATCAACCCCGGATCGACACTACTTCATGGCACCCTTGATGAAATCAATACACAATTCGACCCACGAACTATTGAAGCTCGACCGATAGATATTCGTGCAGATCTAAAATCCACTGCCGGCGTGCGTGAAGTTCACCCGTCACAAAATGGGTCCTTTGAAATCCATCTTCACGATGGCGCTGATCCGCACCAGGTGCTCCAGCAACTGGTGGCGCAACATCCCATGCACGCGATTGGACTGCGGAGGCCGAGCCTTGAAGAGATTTTTGTAGAGCTTGTCCGTGATGACCAAGGCCAGGAAGCGGCCGCTCAAGCAAGGGCTGGTTTTTCACAGACTGATCGAGGGGCGATCTTGGAGCACAAACAATGATTCGCCGAGTGATGATTGTCGCCTGGCGTGAATTCAAACACACAGCGCTGACAAAAGCATTCATTATTGGCGTGCTTATTGTGCCAATCATTTTGCTAGCGCTGATTCCTATTGGCGCTCTCCTCTTGAGCCCCAGTGCACTGCCTCTCGAAGGGCGAATGGCGATCGTTGACGAAAGTGGACTTGTACAAGAGCCCCTCCAGAAGAGCCTGTTGCCCCCATCAAAAGATGCTGATTCACAGAACCGTCCAGGCAACCCAATCGACTCCAAAGATCAACTTGCAGCAACAACGCAATCTCTAATCTCTGGCAGCAGCGCTTCACAACTGGCATTGCTTACTGGTCAAGTGCCAACCGATGTTGAGGTGGTTTCATTTCCAATTGACGATTTAGACAAACTGAAACAGGATGTCAGAGATGGAGAGTTTATTGCGCTGGCCGTCATTCCAACCGCGGTGGTCGAACCGGGCGATGACGAGGATGAAAAACTCGAACTGCTCCTTCCACCGGGAATGAGTCCAAACCATACCTCTGCCATCGAGCGAGCACTGCGAAGATCAGTGGTACGAGCTCGGATCGCCAAATCTGGCCACGACTATGAGACCATTGCTGCGCTCATGTCACGTCCATCAATTCGATCAAGTCGCTTGTCTGAAGATGGTGGCCAGGTTGTTGAAAGCCAGGACCTTAAGAGAGCGATTCCAATCATATTTATGGTCATGCTCTGGATCATTACAGCAACGTGCGGCAACTTTCTACTGACATCAACTATCGAAGAAAAATCCAATCGGGTCATGGAAGTTCTTCTTAGTACGGTGAGCTCATTGGAGTTGATGGGTGGCAAGTTAGTCGGACAGGCATGGGTGAGCTTGGTCATGCTCGTGATGTATGGAGGGCTCTTAATTGCGGGACTTGCTGCCCTGGCACAACTCGA
>CALCOW010000055.1 GCA_937899935.1 uncultured Phycisphaerae bacterium | reverse complement strand
GACTCTAGATTCACTGAATCACCTCCTTTCCAAAAAGAAGCCTCCTCAGCTGTCACGCTTCCAGCCATGGTTGGCCAGAGCGCCGCCGAGCTCCTTATTCCCCTCGGCGTCCCAAGGGGCACATCGCCCAGGCTATTCACAGGTGAGTAGCCCGGTCGTCGCCTTCACTTCAAGCCTTCAGCACGGTTTTCATACATCCGGACTTGTCATCAATGGCGAAGCTGACTCATTTAGTATCGCTATCATTGGTCGCCTGGCAACAAAAAAATCTGGCTTCCTACTCGTTGCGTCTATCACGGCGAACTGGCGTCGACCAATGGCTTAGCTTTGGTATTCGCCCGCATACTCATCAGGAACAGTTGCAAGTGCTTCGCCATCCTCACTTTCGCCGAAACATTCACCAAGATCTTCTTCTTCCTGTGTATGTCCAGCCTCGATGGCCTGCATGTGCTCCCACTCTTCCATGGTGATGAGCACCTCACGAGCTTTTGAACCCTTGTGGTCGCTTAAGATGCCAGCTTGACCCATTTGGTCAACTAAGCGAGAGGCGCGGCTGTAGCCGATGGCTAGTCGCCGTTGCAGTAGGGACACGGAGCCTCGGCCTGATTCAATGATGATGCGAACAGCTTCATCGAAGAGGCCATCACGCCGATCGATGCCATCCGTTTCGATTTCTGATTGCCCAGGTTTGATGGCAATGAGGCTTCGTTCGAAGTTTGGCGCAGCCACTGACTTTACGAACTTAGTCACTTTGCGAATTTCAGTGTCTTCAACCAAGGTTGCCTGAGCTCGGCGTAATTCTGTTGACTGAGGTGTGATGAAGAGCATATCACCCTGCCCCAGTAGTAGTTCAGCGCCTTTTTGGTCAAGAACGATGCGAGAGTCCTGGTTACTGGAAACCTTAAAACTCACTCGGCAAGGCATGTTTGATTTGATCAGTCCAGTGACCACATTCGCCTGTGGTCGTTGTGTCGCCAAGATGAGGTGAATACCAACAGCTCTGGCTTTTTGGGCAATTCGGACAATCGCCTGTTCAACTTCTTTATGAGTCAAGATGAGATCTGCTAGCTCATCAATCACAAACACAATGAACGGGAGTTTCTTAGGAATCAAAGCACGTTCTTTATCATTGGCAGGTTGCAAAGCTTCAAAGAGCTCTTCGTCTGTGAGTTGGTTGTAACTGGCAAGATCCCGCACTTTGGTTTTTCGGAAAAGATCATAGCGCTCTTCCATTTTCTTGACGGCCCATTCCACAATGCCTGCAGCACGAGACATCTCTGTCACGACGGGGCACATGAGATGGGGGATATCGCTGAATTGACTGAGTTCCACCATCTTGGGATCAACCAAAATGAGCTTCAATTCATCGGGTCGCTTGGTGTAGAGCCAACTCATTAAGATTGAGTTCATGCACACACTTTTGCCGGATCCAGTGGTTCCGGCAATCAGCATGTGAGGCATCCGCGTGAGGTCGGCCACAAGGGAATCGCCAGCAGCATCCTTACCCAAGAACATCGGTAGGTTCATGCCTTCGGCAGCCTTGCTGTTCATGAGTTCTTTAAGTCGTACCTTCTCTCGCTTGAGGTTAGGTACCTCAATACCAACAGTGGTCTTGCCAACCATGTTGGAAACAATGCGGATGTTTTGTGCTCTCACACTGCGTGCCAGGTCACTTGATATCTCGCTTAACTTCCGCACTTTCGTTCCTGGAGCCAGCTGCACGGAATAGAGGGAGACGGAGGGGCCGGATTCAATACCCACGACCTCGCCATCAATGTTGTAGGTTCGCAGTGCTTCCTCTAGTTGCTGCGCCTGTTTGCGCACGAGTGTTTCTTGCTTCTTGGAGTAACCAGACTCTGTGTCTGCTAAGAGTTTTAACTCAGGAAATTTATAGCCCTCGAAATTCTCTTCTCGGGGGATGTCTTTATCTTTAACAACCGTCTTTGTAGAAGAGCCAATGCGTAGCGGCAACTTAGAGATTTTTTCTCTTAGTTGTGCAGCGGTGAGCCGCCGACGAGCAGGTGTCTTTTCTTCTTCTTCTTCTTCTTCTTCTTCTTCTTCTTCTTCTTCTTCGTACTCGTCTTCCTCTTCGTCTTCGTATTCACCTTCCTCTTCGTCTTCGTATTCGGCACCGTCTTCGTACTCATCTTCATATTCGTACTCGACGTCGCCATCCTCAGTATCGCCGTCCTCATACTCGTCGAGGTACTCGTAATCTTCCTCGTCGTCTCGCTGGTGTTTGAGACGCCGGCCAGTACCAGCTAATTCGAGTTGGTCCACACGGGCAATGCGATAGGGGAACCAGCCGATGAGGCGATCAAGCCAATGCGTATCTTCTGATCGCTGCTTTTTTGATTTCGCCTTAGGTTTCTTTGGAGCTCGCTCAGCACGCTGCATCCAAGTCGGAAGCTCAAGATTCCTGAGTTGGCCTGCGCCGCGAAGACCTTTGCCAATTAAGCTCATCGATCGGAAGACAAGTTGATCAGCCGCGATCAACATTCCAACCAGCAAGGCGACCAAGATGATCAGGCCGCTTCCAAAGCTACTGAATCGCGGTACGAGTTCAGAGATGATGAAATAGGCGATGAGGCCCGCTGGAGCGCCGGCCATCGGTCCTGACTCTGGAAAGAGCAATTGATGAAAGCATGAGACGGTGATCGCTGTGAGGACGACACCAACACCTCTTAAAGCAACATGATCAAGACTTCGACCAGAGACGGATATCCCTAGCCAAGTACCGATGGCGAAGAGCAAGACCCAAACCCCAATCCCCATGATGTAGTAACACCAGTAAGCAACATAGGCGCCAATCAATCCACAGAGATTCGCCACTTCTGGACTATGAACGGCAACGGTATGGCTTGGCGGATCAGCTGGGCTAAAACTGACCAGGGAGACGAAGCAGAAGGCCCAAATGGCGGCAGCCACAAGCCAAGCAATGCGTCTGGTGATCGTGGGTGGGAGTGCCGCAGAGGGAGTATTTGATTTCTTCCTGCTGCGGCCCTTAGCTTTGGCTCGTTTCGTCGTCATGGGAGACTGATATCGGCATCCTTGCCTCACCAGTCGCAGGAAATCGAGAGGGCATGGACCTCAATAGTCAGTAGAAACGCTTGTAGCGATTATCGGTCCTAGTGGTGACAATGGTAGCCGACATGGAAATGAACCAAAGAGCAATTACTTGGACGGGCCTTCTGGCCCAATGGACGCAAGCAGCCCAAGCGTCATTGGCAATCCCTGAGGATCAAGATGGTCCTGAGTGGCGTCGCAGCATGGCAGCGCTGATTACGCTTCAAGCAGTCACCTTTGCGCTCAATGAGCTAGTGGATATTCCTGTTGCGGAACGACCAGTCGCTCGTGATCGGGCGGCGCTTTTGATTGATGAATCATTGGACGTACTCGAAGCCGTTTGGGGCTCGATCGATCAGGCTGCTCCAGAATCCATCAACAGTATTGCTGTGGCCGCTGAAGCGGCTTTGGTTGATGCACAGTATGCAGGGCTGACAGAGCTATGGTGGTCAGGGCCTGATCGGTACGTCATTCCTGCTATTGATCTTTCCTTTATTGCCGCACCGCACAATGTTGGATGTGTCGCGGTGATGGCGCCAGGTACCATCGTGTTGCCAGGTGAGCCAGTGGCATGGTGGATCGATCGTGAAGAATCTTACCTACAGAAATTGTTGCAGGGTTGTCAGGTTGTTGGTGCCCAAAGACCACATCAGGTCTATCGGAGCTTTGATCAACATGGCATGGCTTTAGGTGATGAAGTGCTCGATCTTGACTCACCAGCCCCATCAGCCTTTCCGCTCTTGGTGCCACTCTTAGGATGGGGTGAGCGCATTGGCCATTTCCCCATTCCAGCGGAACAATGGCATGCGCAGCAAGTCGTGGCCATGGACAGGGATGTGGTGGTGGACTGTCCAGCAGAATTCGGGCCGGCTGCATCCAATGGCTGCTAAAAAAGTTCAGGTACGGGTATTGGCAGGGACTGGCTGAGTTGAAGGAGTTGGGTCGGCGTGTGCTGATCAGCGATCGTTAGACAGTCGTAAAGCTCCGGTGCCTTGGTTCGCCATAAATCACTGACCAGTTCAGGGCAGTTGCACTGCCTGCTCAAGTGAATGAGTACCACATGACCGAGTGTCGAGCGAGCTGCGATCTGTGTAATCGCTTCAAGTGCCTCTGCATTGGATAGGTGGCCATGATTGCTCATCACGCGCTGTTTAACAAAGCTGGGTCGATCAGCTTGACGTTGCATTTCAGGGTCATAGTTGGATTCAAGGGCCACGGCATCAAGTTCAACAAAATGTTCAAGCAACTCATCTGGAACATGACCAAGGTCTGTGGCGAAGCCAAACCGTGTTTGATATGCCTGAAAAACAAAGCCAATGGTGCCCGAATCATCGTGGGCAAGTCTGATGGGTTTGATTGAAATGTCTGGTCCTAAAACAACTTCATTTTGATAACACATGATGTTCTGCGTATCCAGAATTTGTCTTGCAGCACCACTGTGTATCTGATGAATATGAACCGGGATATTGTTGGTTCGTAATGTCTTTCGCCAAACTGGTCGTAGATGATCTTGGTCAAGATGGGTCAGGATGACCGCATCAATTTCATCGAGGGTCATCCCGTAGGTGTCTAAACGTAATCGCGTTTGTTTGAGCGATAGCCCAAGGTCAATGAGCAGATTGAACGGTCGATGGACGCGTGGCCCATCGGGAGGTTGTGAGATTGATACGAGCGTGCAGTTGCCAGCTGATCCGCTTCCCAACACACTCAGTTGAATCGACATCCTTGTCTCCAACATCTGCCCAGACGTCTAATCTGGTGATTCAGTAGGTTCATACCGAGAACCTCTATGCTTATCGACTAATGGTGAATAACCACGCCGAGAAGTTTCAATAAATTCAATGTACTCGGCAATGAGTGGATGGTCATTACGAGTCTTTAGTTTCTCCACCGCATTCTTCTTTGATAATTTTTGTCGGTAGAGAATATTGAACACGTCGCGTACGACACGGATCTCTTCGGCCGACATGCCCAGTCGACGCATACCAATGCGATTGATGCCCGTGATCGCTCGTGGCACGTTACTACTAAAGAAAGGGGGGATGTCCTGACTGTAGCTCAGGCAAGCCCCAGCCATGGCGCCTCGCCCTATGCGACAAAACTGATGGATACCAGTGACCCCGCCAATAATAGAATGGTCATCAACCCAGCAATGGCCAGCAAGATGTGCCGAACCAGCCATCGTGACATGATTGCCCATGCGCACATCATGAGCGACGTGCGCTTGCTCCATGAGATAGTTGTGGTTTCCGAGAGTAGTGGGATGTTCTGGATCGGTTGCACGATGTACAGAAGCATGCTCACGAAATGTATTATTGTCACCAATAACGAGGCCACTTCCTGGCGTCTCTCGATCGAAGCTGTAATCTTGGGGTGCAAAACCAATGCACGCACCTGGATAAATCAGGTTGTTCTCGCCCATCGTGCATGGTCCGTGCATGTGCACGCCACTAATCAAGGTGGTGCCAGCGCCTATGGTAATCGGTCCGATGAGGTGGCAAAGTGGGCCAACCGTGACACCTTCGGCCAATTGGACCTCGCCTTCGATTATTGAGCTTGGATGAATATTCGTCATGATCGAGTCCCAAATCGTGGGTCTTGGGTTGTGGAAGAGATACAGGACTGAGCAGAGAATATAGTCTTGAACGATGATTCGATGCTCAGGGACCCGCTTGAAGCCTAGGAACAGGCAATTGGAGAGTTTGTCGGTGCTCAAAGACGATTCTGATCAGCTTAGGGAACATCAGCTTCAAATCCAAGATTTGGGGTCGATGTCTTATGCCGATACTTTCAAGCGGCAGCAAGCCGCCCAGCAAAAGATCATCGAGGCTCGAGGTTCCAGTACACCATATCCGCCCGTTCTACTGATGGTGGAACACCATCCACCGGTGATCACGATGACGCGTCGACCCGGTGTTGCGGATCATCTCACAGCTATGCCAGAACAACTTAATGCGGCTGGTGTTGAAGTCGTTGAAACCAATCGTGGTGGTGACATTACTTATCACGGTCCAGGCCAGCTAGTTGGTTATGCAATGATTGATCTCAACGTACTCAAGTTGCGGATCGACTCGTACATGCGTTGGCTTGAGTCAATCGTTATCGATACGCTTGATCATTTTGGCATTGAAGGTGAACGAGATGCATGCGCCACAGGTGTCTGGGTGGCGGATAAGAAGGGTGGACCTCATGCGAAGGTTTGTGCGATGGGTGTTCGTGTTTCACGTTGGGTTTCAATGCATGGATTAGCATTGAATGTGACAACCGACTTGAGTCACTTTGATTTCATTGTGCCATGTGGTCTGGCGGGCCGGCCCGTTACATCACTTCAGCGGTTGTTAGGGAGTGACTGCCCAAGCATGCCTGAAGTCCAAAGAGAACTAGTAGCTTGCTTTATCAAGGCGTATGAACATCGACATCGCGAAGTTTCGGATGGCTGAAACTGCTACTGCTCACTAACACCTAATTCACTCATAACATCGTCAGTAATCTCGAGGTCTTCAGGATAAACCAAGGCGCTGCGAAGTCGAATTTGGAGCATCGTGCTGTCCACATCGTTTCCAATGATTTCATCTTCTGTTGGAATCGTTCGAAAAACGATATCAATATTCTTTCGTTCGGCGACAATTTGAACAGCGCTAATCAACTCTTCATATGCCGTTGCTAAATGTTTTGATTCCATCTGGTTGCGTTTGGCCATCATCAATCTAAGCCATTCTTGCATTTCCTGGTGTTTGGCTCGCCCTTGGGCAATCACCTCTTGTCCTTCGGGACTCTGTGGGTCGAGACCCTCCATTTGGCTGGCGAGTGATTCGAGTTGCTCTTGATAGCCCGCTTCTCCATCTTTTGCATCATCTTGGAATTGATCGCGTTCATCTTGAAATTGATCTGATGACAAAAGTGGATTGAGAACGCGCCCGACATTAATAAAAGCCACACTATGGACTCGTTGGTAGTCATTGTCACCCCAGGCAAGGCGATCGCCACGGTTGGCGAGAATCATTTCGCTGGTCTCGCCAGTCAGCGTGATGCTTGATGCTGGCCCCAGCGCAGGCATGGTCTCTTCTGCGTGTTCATCTTGCCAGGATGTGGCTGCAATGAGTATGGCATTACTGGCGACGGAGGCGCCGAGTAGAAAGAACAGTAGTGCAGAGGCGCGCTTTTTCATGGTGTCTCCGGTCTTGACTATCAGGTGGGTACGAAGGGTCTACTCTTGTTCGAGTACAGACAAGAATGCTTCTTGAGGTATATCAACAGAGCCCACAGTCTTCATTCGCTTCTTGCCTCGTTTTTGCTTTTCGAGAAGTTTACGCTTTCGTGAGACATCACCACCATAGCATTTGGCAGTGACATTCTTTCGAACAGCCTTGATGGTCTCTCTTGCAATAATTTTTCCGCCAATAGCGGCTTGAAGCGGAATTTCAAACTGGTGTCGTGATATCTGTTTCTTGAGTTTAATCAGAATGCCTCGGCTTCGGGCTTCTGAATTTGAGCGGTGCGAAATGAAGCTTAGTGCTTCAACAATTTGATCGTTGACGATGATATGAACCTTAACTAATTGATCAGTTCGGAAATCAATAACTTCATAGTCCATCGTTCCGTAGCCGCGTGTGATTGACTTCAGCTTGTCGTAGAAGTCATAAATAATTTCAGCCAGCGGCAACTCATAATCAAGGATTTGTCGCGTATCCGAAAGATACGTTTGTGTCTTAAAGATGCCCCGGCGTGTATCACACAGCTTCATAAGATCGCCAATGTTCTCGTTGGGGCAAATCATTTCTAGTTTGACTATTGGCTCGCGAATTTCCGCGATCTGTGAAGGATCAGGTAATTCAGCGGGATTGTGTATTTCGATCAACTGGTCATTCGTGTCAAGCACCTGGTAGCTGACCGTTGGGGCAGTCTGCACAATCTCAACGCCACCCTCTCGCTCCAGCCTCTCCTGGATAATCTCCATGTGGAGCAGACCCAAAAAGCCGCATCGAAACCCGAAGCCCATCGCTGAGCTCGTCTCCGGCTCAAAGCACAGCGCCGCGTCGTTGAGCTGGAGCTTCTCCAGGCTCTCGCGCAGCAACTGATA
>CALCOW010000054.1 GCA_937899935.1 uncultured Phycisphaerae bacterium | reverse complement strand
GCTTCCAGAATCAGAGGCCTTGATCGCTACCGAGGGGCTCTCATTTGAGATTGCTTGAGCTGCCCGGATCGTCGCGGGCGGTTGTTGTAGTCCTAGCCGATGGTTATGCTCGATTTGACCATGCGATTGGCCCCCACGTTTTTGAAGTTGGTCTTCTGGCTAATACTGCTTTTGCTGCCGCTTTCTGATGCGCTGGCACAGTCCGGTGATGAGGATCTCATCGACCGTCCAATCTCCCAGGTGGTTCTGCGTGGTCTCGATCGTGTGACTGAGCAAAAGGTGCTCAACAATCTCCGTAGCGCTGCTGGCGAACCATATACACCGCAGACCACCGAGCTCGATATCTCAAATCTCACTCGACTCGGTGACTTTAAGTTCATTTCGGCTTCTGCTTCACTTCAACCTGACGGAACCGTGGTGGTCTATTTTGACTTCACTGAACAGGCGATGATTCAGGAAATTGCGTTTGTCGGCAACAAGGTTTTTACTGGTCAAGAACTACTTTCATCGATCCGTTTGGTCAGAGGAGGTCCGAGAGATGACTTCTTGATCGAAAATGCCAAACGCAAGATAGAGTCCATGTACCGTGAGCAGGGTTACTACATGACCACGGTTTCGGTTGATGATAAAGAGCTTGATACCAATGCAGTACTCATTTTTGAGATCATCGAAGGTCCTCGTGTTCGTGTGAAAGCCGTCGAGTTTGAAGGCAATACATCTTTTACTGACGGTGTTCTTGATTCAGAAGTTGTGACCAGAACAGCGATCCCGTTTTTTAGGCGTGGTGAGCTAGACGAGTCACAACTCCTTGAAGATGTCACCAATTTGACAGCTTTTTATCGCGATCGTGGCTACCTCGATGTACGTGTTGATCGTCGTGTACAAATAAGTTCGGATAACTCTGAAGCCAAGGTGACCTTCATGATTTCTGAAGGGCCTCTCTATACCCTTCGAGACCTCCAGGTCATCAACTTGCTTGAGGGTGATGAAGTAGAGGTCTTTACTCCTGAGCAAATTAAGGCAATTGTGCCGCTGAAGAAGGGCAACGTGTTTACAGCGCCCGCGGTACGCGAGTCAGTTGATGCTGTTGAGGAGGCCTATGGGCTCTTGGGATACCTCGAGATTGACGTTCAGGCGTCCGATTTGAGATCGAGTGACGAGCCTGTGGTCGATTTATTGCTGGAAGTGACCGAGGGGCCACCTTCGACGGTGGGTGTGGTCAAGATAAACGGCAACTTTCTGACCAAAGACAAGGTGATTCGCCGTCTGGTCCATTTGCGTCCTGGCCGTCGCATTGATGCAACTCAAGTTAAGAGATCACGTCAACGTGTCTTAGATACACAGTTGTTTAATGACGTTCGTATCACCATTCAAGACCCGCGCTCTGATCAGTCTGGACACCGAGATGTGCTCGTTGAGGTGAAAGAGCGAAACACCGGCAGCTTTAACTTCGGAGTTGCTTTTGGTACGGACTCTGGCGTCTTTGGAGATTTCTCTCTTAATCAAAACAACTTCGATATTGCGGACTATCCGAGATCATTCGAAGAGTTGTGGGCGGGGCGTGCCTTTCGTGGCGCCGGGCAACAGTTCAGTATGGTTTTTCAACCCGGTAATGAAATCTTTAACTACGAGGTTTCCTTGTATGAACCTCATTTCTTAGAGACGAATTGGGGCTTGGACACCAGTGGATTTTTCCGCCGCCGTCAATTCCGTGATTATTGGGAGAACCGAATTGGTGGCCAGATCGGCGTTGGTCACAAGCTTGGCGAAGTCTGGAGCGGTTCAATTGCTGCCAAAATTGAAGAGGTTCAACTTTCACAAATTGACAACGACGTTCCTCAGGAAATTTACGATGATCGCGGACCTGACTTACTCACCGGTCTCACCTTAGCGCTCAGCCGTACCACGGTAGATTCTATATTTCGACCCAGTGAAGGGGGTAAGCTCAACCTCTACCTCAGTCAGTTTGGTGGTATTGGTGACGTCACGTTCTCAAGGGTTCAGGCTGAGTACACCGTATTTTTTACGGTTGACGAAGATTTTCTTGGTCGTAGGTCAACCATGCGATTGCGTGGTCGCGTGGGCTATATTTTTGGCGGCAAGGCGCCAACCTATGAGAAGTTTTATCTGGGTGGTCGTACGTTACGTGGCTTCGCCTATAGACAAGTGAGTCCAAAGGGTACCAATCGCCAGAACGGCAACCAGACCGACATCCCTGTCGGTGGAGATTGGATGTTCTTCTTGGGGGCGCAGTACCAATTCCCAATCTTTGGTGAAGCGGTTGATGGGGTTGCCTTTGTGGACAGCGGTACCGTGACCAATGACATTTCTGTCGATCCCTACCGCGCCTCAATTGGTGTTGGCATTCGGCTTTTCTTGCCGATGTTTGGCCCGGCGCCCTTGGCATTTGACTTTGCCATTCCGTTCCTTCAGGGTCCCGATGACGAAACACAAGTGTTCAGCTTTTCAGCTGAGTTGCCATTCTAATAACGATCCCTAAGCGGTTTGTTATTGAGAAGCGTATTCGTTATTCATGCGTGTGATCAAATCATCCGTAATATCAGTCACCGAACTCGCAAAGAGCAGATTTCGTGATCGCAGTTGTTCTTTGATTTGAATCACACGACGTTGATCACGTTCAATCACCGCTAGTTGGAGGCCGGAGTCATCAAGAAGTACAATATCGAAACCCTCGGTATCAGCCATTGCCGCCGAGGCTTTCTGTACGTCACGGAAAAGATCTTGCAACATCAGAGACTCTTCAACATCAAGCTTCTCGCCAATGAAGCTTAGCCAAGCTTGACGTCTTAGTGTGGCTAGAGCGATTTCTTCTTCCTTGTCGAGCAACTTACGCTCATCGACGAGATCTGCCATGGAGTCTTCCATATTGGCGATCTCTTCTTTTTTTGCGGCATCTTCAGCTTGGTAGGTCTGGGCCAATTTCTGAAGTTCTGCATCATCATCAGCACGTTTATTGAGGCCCTCTAGAACACGTTCGAGATCGACCGTGACGGTCACCGAAGGTCGTCTCAGAAGCGGTCTCACGGCAGTCGCCTCATGGACGATCAAACCACCAATAA
>CALCOW010000053.1 GCA_937899935.1 uncultured Phycisphaerae bacterium | reverse complement strand
TAGTGTAGCGCAGAATCAGCTGTTAAAGACTGCTTCACCGGCGCACTTTTTGCCGCCTGCAAAAATGGCGCAAGCTTAAAGTCGCCACAGTGGGTCGCATGAGACACTTTTAGTTCGGTATGAGTTTTGCCATAAGAAGTGGAAGAACCTCTCGTTCTTATTGGAGCAACTCTCATGCGCGTCGATTCAGCAATGGCCTACATTCCCAAGCAAACATCAAACATGAACACTGGCTATCGAAACAGTCAGACACAGGTGGTGGCGAGAAAGGGTCAAGTACCACATATTAATACTAGCGCAGATCCAAATTTAGCCGCAGCAAAGAGAATCCCAGCAACACCAGCAGCATCAGCACCGCCCAACACCAACAACATGCCCATGCTCACTATGGAGGGTATGGTTGCAGCATTTGGTACTAATGATTCCGCCTATGACTTAAATGCTGATGGCATCGTTGACATCAATGACTTTTCACAATTCCTTCTTAATGGTGGAACGGGATACCATTCAGAAGCAGCTATTACCGCTGAAGGAATTGAGATGAACCTAGGCTCCACCAATGCGGCCTACGACCTCGACGGCAATGGGATTGTGGGACTCAGTGACTTTTCACAATTCCTTGTCAACTATGGCCAAAGTACGCAAGAACTTTCGGCGACGGCTATGCAAAACACCGTAACCGCCGGAGCCAGTCCATCACTCACCCAATCAGCAACTCAGCCACTCTCTATGCGAGGTAGTAGTTTGTTTGGTCAACAGGCACTACAACTCTACCAACAGCTCTGGAACCATTCCGGCAACATGCCACCACGCCAGTTGCTGTCTGGCGCTTAAGCTTGGGAACGCGCACACCTGGAATCAGCTTTCCCAACCTGATTAACTAGCTGCCACACGGCAACAGAACCTCGTAAGGCCTCGCTTGCTCGGCGAGGCCTTACTTGTTTAATCATCGAATTACACCATTCTTGCGCCAGCAGCTCTTGCCGACTCCACGATGCGTTCAGCGGTGCGCACTGCCGCTAGTCCTGCTGAAGCATCGATCTCGGGTCGTCGTCCTTGCCTTACATTTTGCAGAAAATCATCGATCTCAGATTCCAGTGCATCGGCGGTGCCAACCGCAAGTTCCTCGAGTTCAATGATGTCCAGGTAGTTGACCTCTGAGAGATCCTCACCGGAAGCCAACATTTCACGTACTTGATCCATCTTCTCCGCATTGGCGGTCTTGCGAACTACCGTTCCACGACGTTCAACAAAATCGGCAGAAATGTACATCTCGTCTGAAATCAAACGAATCTTACGTTCTGTTTTCATCGCTAAGCGACTGGCTGTTACATTTGCAACACAACCTGACTCTTGCTCTGGGTTCTGATAGATCAGTCTAGCGTTACAGACATCTTCTGCTTGACTCAGAACACTCACAGCGCTTGCATGAATTGACTCAGGCTCTTGACCAATCAACCAATGCAACAAATCAAGATCATGGATCATCATGTCAAGCACCACACTGACATCGATACTCCGAAATGTCATCGGGCTAATTCGATCCATTTCGATGAAACGTGGATTCGAAAATCCAGTCTCTCTTATTGCTTGCATGACCGGGTCATAACGCACAATGTGCCCTACTTGTAAAACTGCTTCACTGCGCTGTGCCGCATCAACCAGTATTGAAGCTTCCTCGGCATCTGGTGCCAGTGGCTTTTCAATCAGGCAAGCAACTTGCGCCGACATCAGTGGCTCGGTCAATGAACGATGCGTAATCGTTGGTGTCGCGATGGTGACTGCGTCAAGCTTCATTCCAAGCAACTCATCAACCGAAACAACCGGATCGCCGCCCCATTGACTGGTCACTTCTTCAGCTCGCTCAAGATCGACATCGCAGACTGTGACAAGTTCAACGTCTGGTCGCTGTGAATACACACGCGCGTGATGTTGGCCCATACGGCCAACTCCAACAACACCACAACGTAAGATCCGTTCAGACATCTTTTGATTACTCCTCACGATCAATTTGCTCTGAAGCGGCATCCGCCTTTCGGATACGATCGATCATTCCACCATAAAATTGATCACTTCGCTCGCGCCGTCGCCGAATTCGGCCTTGGTGCTCCCTTGCATGACGTACAGAATGGCTAATTGCCATACCCAACAGGATGAAACCAAGTCCAAACGAACCGGCACTCACAAACCAGATCATAAGAGCGAACGCGACAATTGGTGCAAATGTGTTTCCGATCAGTATCGCCAAGGAAGTAATGATCAGTCCCACCAACCCCACACCGAGGCACTGTTTTGCAAAGCGATCTCGCACCCAGTCTGCTAGCTCACAGAGCAAAATACCTTCAAAGAGAAGGCCTATAAGACTCGTCAACAAAGTCAAAAGCATCACAATCCACCAATAGATGACAAAGCTCTCTGCCCATTTTGGTACCGCTCCAGATTGCGTCGCTATCAATGCACACAGGATGAGACCACCGAACGGCAACCAAGCCACCTGTAACCAACGGCCAAGCATTCTGATACGACTTGTGCCCGTGAAACCTCGCCAGGCGCCTTGAGGAAGTTTCAATTCTGGTGTCAAGAACCAAGCGCCGCATAGCCAAAACCCATAGCCGGCCAGAGTGAAGCTCCCAGCCAATATGGGGTAGTTCCATTGAAAAAGGTACAACACGCCAAGCGCAAGAAGGAGCATGCCTACGATCGATGTCCATGCGCCAAGGCGAAATCTCTTAATGACCGACATTGGCATCAGAGAAAGTGCATCATCAATCTTGCCGATTGGTATTTCGATTGGTAAGCCGCACTCAGAACAACAACTGCGTTCCGGTGCACCGCGCAAATCATAGTTACAGGCGGGGCACACTCGCCATCGATGTCCTGCGTGGTCAGTACGACCAGCCAAGCGAGGGTCGAGAGGTGAATGCTTTCGGTCAGACATCAAATATCAATCATGATACCCATCACAATAGTTGTATCATTTTATTTTTGAAATACCTAGAGCACTGCAGCAGATCGTGCATGCTCAGCCGCCTTTTCAAACATCTGAATACCAAATGGTTGACTTCGTCGAATCGATTGAGGAAGTCTTGTCCATGTTGGGTGATGTTCCCAAACTGTATATCGCTCGGGATGGGGCATTAGACCCAATACCAAGCCGGAGGCATCGCAGATACCAGCAATATTGTCTGTTGAGCCATTTGGGTTGTCATGGTCGGCATAACGAATGGCAATTTGCCCAGCACTTTCAAGCCCCTGGACGACGCTCGGTGAGGTGGCCATGAAACGGCCCTCACCATGTGCGATTGGAAGTAGCTGCAAGTGTGAATCAGCTGACAAACCCGCCGTCCAAACGCAGCGTGTCTGCGAAGGAACCTGCACCTCAACCCACTTATCGATAATCCTTGCGGATTGGTTATCACCCAATGCAACGATTGGCTGCGGCGCCACAGAGGGCCATGGCTCTCCAGTCGCTGGGCCAGGCAATAAACCCATTTGCACAGCGATCTGAAAACCATTGCATGGCGCAATGATTGGCACACCTCGCTCGACCGCCTTCACAAACGCTGGATAAAGTTCACGACGCATCAGCTGGGCGGCAATACGACCCGCCGCCACAGCATCACCGTAACTAAAGCCACCAGGCAGTCCGATTAACTCAAACTGTTCAATGCGTTTCGGTTTAGCTAATAGTGTCTTGAGATGTAGAAAGTGAGGTTCAGCGCCAACCAACTGAAAAGCTTCGGCCAGTTCTTGGTCGCAGTTGATCCCAGCTGTTGTCACAATTAATGCTCGAAGCACTGCTATTTCACCATTCCAGCGGCGCCAGCCAAGCGCTACGCAGTTCCTTTAGCTCGACATTGAAAGAGATATCCGAAAGACTCAGCGCCGTCGTCTCATCAAAGTTGCCTATGACCGCCCATGGCAAATCACCAAGATGTGTCTGGACTCGATCAAGATCTTCTTGTGCAACTTCTAGCAAGTAACGACTTGGGTTTTCTGCGAACAAACGCTCGTGCAGAGACGGGGTACCTTCGATTGGCAAATCGCTCACATCGAGGCGAAGCCCAATGTCGCCAGCAAAGGCCATCTCAGCGGCCGCAACAAGTAGTCCTCCGTCAGAACAATCATGAGCAGCATGTACAACGCCACTGGTAATCAAAGTAGACACCGCATGAGCTGTTGCCGGACCTTGTTTAAGATCAACTTCTGGAATCGACGTATCTGCCCAGGCATCCGGCCATCTCGCCAGAGCACGGCTTCCACCCATTTGTGTTGTTGTCTGGCCCACTATGATCAAGCAATGACCCGCACGCTTGGCATCCATGGTGACACAAGACGTCACATCCTGCACAAGTGAAAACCCTGATATGAGTAGTGTTGCAGGAATGCGGATGGTACGACCGTCTTCAGTGGTAAATTGATTATGAAGTGAATCTTTTCCTGAGATGAAGGGTGTGCGATACGCCTTCGATGCGTCGTAACAACCCCAAGCGGCATGGACGAGACTGCCCATGGTCTCGGACTCGTCACAACTCGGCCAACAAAAATTGTCCAATATGGCAATGCGTGCTGGATCGGCGCCAACACAAACGAGATTTCGAACACATTCATCGATACCTGCCAAGGCCATCATGTATGGATCTTTTGACCACCCAACCGCAAGGCCATTAGCGATCGCCAAGCCACGATCACTTCCCGCCACTGGGCGGATGACAGCGGCGTCGGATGGACCATTGCCATCGGGACCAACCAGTGGCTTGACAACTGATCGACCCTGTACCTCATGATCATACTGACGAATAATCCACTGCTTACTAGCAACATTAAGATCACTCAACAGCGTTCGTAAGTCATCCACCAAATGGTCCGGTTGACGGAACGCCGTGCCGCTTACCTCTTCTTCTTTTTTTGACCAACTTGCGTGTCGAACGGTATTTGGAATACCTTCATGCAAAAGCTGCATCGACAGGCGCCCCACTTCCGTATTGTGATATCGCAATATCAACTCACGATTCTGGTTACCAAACACGCCCAAGTCACACATTTCGACATCATTGGCGTCACAGATTTCCTGCAAGCGTGCCAGATTCTTTTTAGGTACAGCCAAGACCATTCGTTCTTGCGCTTCTGAAATCCATATTTCCGTTGGCGTAAGACCATCGTATTTCAGTGGTGCACGTTCAAGATCAACGGTCGCGCCAATCAACTCACCCATCTCGCCGACGGCGCTTGAAAAACCACCAGCACCGCAGTCTGTAATAGCACTAAACAAGCAGCCACCTTGCTCAGACGGATTGTCGCGAGCTTCTAAAATCGCATCTAGCACCTGCTTTTCGGTCACTGCATTACCAATTTGCACCGCATGGCTGAACTCGTCGGCATGCGAGTCTGTCAACTCTGCCGAGCTAAAAGTCGCCCCATGAATGCCATCTCGGCCTGTTCGTCCGCCAAGGGCAATAATGTGATCGCCCAGCTGCGCATCACCCTCACATCGGTCTCTTGGCATGACACCGACACAACCGCAAAAAACCAGCGGATTGCCGACGTAGTTCTGGTCAAACCAAACGGTTCCATTGAGCGTTGGTATACCCATACGATTGCCGTAATCGCGTACCCCACCCACAACCTGCTCAAGTATTCTTCGTGGTGGCAAACAACCAGCGGGAACATCTTGCGTATCTGGTGGAGCAACGCAAAAGACGTCGGTTGCAGCAATTGGCTTGGCCGCTAATCCCGTACCAATAATGTCTCGAATACATCCACCAATACCAGTCGCCGCACCGCCATAAGGTTCTAAAGCTGATGGGTGATTATGAGTCTCTACTTTGAAACAAACACCGTGATCTTCATCAAAGGCAATTATTCCAGCATTATCAACAAAAACTGATAGGCACCAGTCAATGCCTTCATCAATCAGTTCATGTGTCGCTGCTGCCACTGTGGATTTCAGTAGATTGTCAATCACGATAGCGCCATCATCTTCGATGGTGTGTCCGGGTCGTACCTTCGTGCCAGGCATGGCCCCTTCATAACGAACGATTGACTTCAACGTCTTATGTACACAGTGTTCTGACCATGTCTGAGCCAGTGTCTCTAGCTCTATTTCGCGTGGTTCAATGCCACGCTGTTTATAAGCCTGTTGAATTGCCTTCATCTCGTCAAGGCTAAGAAACAGATGTGCTTCTCTAGAAAGTGCCAAGAGCGATTGTTCATCCAGTGTACTGATCGCAACATGATTGACTGCTAACTCATATGGTGCGCCGGAAGCAAAGATCTCAGGGTGATATCGATGTGTATGAACCGCATGAATCACTGGATTAGCTAAACACCGCACAGCAATTGAGTGCGCCTCTGTTTCTGAAAGTCCAACTAATTCAAAGCGACGCCCCGTACGTACTGCCACACCTTGGTCAAGCAGAGACGCAATAGCTAGCTCAACTGCTTGTGCATCTGGATCCATGACCCCTGGCAACGGGTGCACTTCGATCTCACTGACCGTGGCATGTTCATCTTCGTTAACAGACTCCGATGCGGCTGAATCACCTGGTGCAAAAAGCGTTGCAACTTCAGTGACTGGATCAGCCAAAATCTCATCTGCAATGCGCTGCATCTGAGCAGTTGTAAGTGCGCCTTGAACAAGAAAAACACTGGCGGTATTGATCTGCTGTGGGACACACTCCGGCGATGAAGATGAAACCTGGCGATAGACCGCCTCACCTCGTGCATCACCGCTGGACGAACGGGGTCGAACCTCAACGCGATAGACAACCTCTGTCATGAAGAAAGGTTCCCAAACTGTCTTTGCCAGTCGTGCAAATCGGACACCTGACTGTGACGCCGAGGGTTGAAATGGGTCTTATTGGAGTCCATCAACAGCAGGCTCGATCCTAACAGAAAGAAGCTGCTGTTATGCACACCGATTGAGTGTGCCTGTGTTCTTGGCTTCTGGTTTCGTATCATGGAGATATGGCCGACCAACAACCTCGTTTCGAACTGTTTACTGATGGCGCCTGCTCAGGTAATCCTGGGCCAGGTGGGTGGGCCTACATCCTAAGGTCTATGGATACCGGCGAAGAGGAAAGTGCCTACGGAGGAGCCGCTGATACCACCAATAACAGAATGGAGCTCCTCTCTATCATCACCCCGCTCGAGGGCTTGTTGTCGCCGGCTGTGGTCGATATCTACTCCGACAGCAAGTATGTCCTCGAAGGCCTTGCCCAATGGCTGGATGGCTGGATCGCCAAGGGTTGGAAGCGATCTGGAAATAAACCCGTGAAAAATAAGGATCTCTGGCAGCGGCTGGATCTCCTAAGAAACCGGCATCAATTGCGTGGACACTGGATTAAAGGCCACAATGAACACCCTGAGAACGAGCGATGCGATCAGATGGCGGTAGCAGCTGCTCAGGAGGCTCAGAATGATCTTAAGACCCCTTGAACGGGCCTTGAGGGCTTGCTAGAGTACGCGGCCCTGATTTTTCCGAGTACCCCTTCAGAGTGAAGTATTAATGCCAACGATTAACCAACTTATACGCAAGCCTCGTCGGGCGCCGACCGTGAAGTCAAAAGTCCGCGACCTCGAAGCGTCACCCCAAAAAAGGGGTGTGTGTATTCAGGTTCGAACAATGACGCCTAAGAAGCCTAACTCCGCCTTGCGGAAGGTTGCTCGTGTTCGTCTTTCGAATGGCAAAGAGATCACTGCATACATTGGTGGCGAAGGACACAATCTGCAGGAGCACTCGATTGTGCTGGTCCGAGGCGGCCGAGTACGCGACCTACCTGGTGTCCGTTACCACGTCGTACGTGGATCACATGACACCTTGGGTGTTGATGGGCGGAAGCAAGGTCGATCAAAGTATGGTTCCAAACGCGGTAAGTAAGCTGCGTTGTAAATAACAAAACGGCAAGTAATCGTGGCTGTCATCCTTAGGTTCTGCTCTAAGCAGCCAAAAGACCACGGTGAACGAGAAGTTCCAAGATCTGGAGCGGCTGAGCCAAAAGGAGACCGCAATGGCGGGACGTATTACAAAATCTCAACAACAGTTACGACCTGATCCCAGGTTTCATGACATTGTGCTTGCTAAGTTCATTAACTGCGTCATGTTGGACGGCAAGAAGTCGACTGCTCAGCGCGTAGTTTATGGCGCACTCGACCAGATACAAAAGCGAGTGGACAAAGACAAGATCGAACAACTACCAAAGACTTCTATTGAAGTCTTCCGACAGGCAATCGATCGAACCAAGCCAGATGTTGAGGTTCGATCAAGACGTGTCGGTGGCACGAACTACCAAGTCCCGATGCAAGTCACGCAAGGGCGACGTCAAAGCCTTGCATTCCGGTGGATCATCCAAGCGGCTCGGGGCGAATCTGGAAAGCCAATGGCTGATCGACTGGCACGCGAGTTGTATGACGCAGCGAAGGGTGAGGGCAAAGCGATGACCGTTCGTGACAATACCCATCGAATGGCTGACGCTAATAAAGCCTTCGCTCACTTCGCCTGGTGATCCTCAAGCGTGATCGTTCGCCCGTCGTGCTACCAAAGAACTCTGTGGCATGACGCGGCGCCTATCGTTCTTATAGCGATAGAGAGGAAATATCATGCGACAAGATTGCGCACTTTGTATGCCTCTGGTAGTGCTTGTGTGGTTGAGCACGATCACCCACTCCTCTATTGCACTGAGCCAGCAACCTACAGCGCGGCCAATGACGCCAACGGTGCAGATGCAGACGGTTCTGCGACAGCTTCGGAAAGACGCAATTGCTATCGAAAAAAAAAGGCAGGACATGCCCAAAGAGGCGAACTTCGCTCGGGAAGCTACTGTGATTCCTCCACTGGAACTCATCGCTCAGAACATCAGCCGCACACAAGACCGCAAGCCCTTCATTGACGCGTACATCAGATGGCAGCTCACCAGCTTTGATCCACCCCTGCCAGAGATGTCGAAGAGCAGACAACAAGCCTTACTAAGCCAGTTACCTGCTCTTAATCCAAATCCACTTGCGAATCCAGTCGTTCTACAACGTATCAACGAACTCCTGCAAATACCCATACTCAATGAAAACGAGCAGGCGCAGGTTATTCAGGAATACACCAAAATGAGTGAGGCTCGCCTTGCTGCCAATGAACGAAACATACCTGCAAAGGGACTTCGCATGTGGCTCATCAAGAGCTATCCCCCAGCATCACGCAGTGGCATTGAGGCTCGTGTGGAACTCGTTGCTGCACTGGTAACAACCGGGTGGAATGCCAAAGGTGCGAAGAACTTACTTGCAAGCAGTTGTGAGATGGCTGGTCAACAAGCGTCACTCACTCCCGCCGAGCAACAGGCCCTTGCTCGACTACTTAGTAAGCTCATCGGACTTGGTACAACCGCTATCCAGAGTCTACGTACGGGCGACTTTACATTGCAAGTTGAATTCCACAGTTCAATGGTCCAAGATTATGAGGTTCGGCAGTGGACCAGAATGCTGCACGGACAAAACGAAAACCCTCGTAACAACCCCGCCATGCAGCCATGAACCGTTATCACCGCCAGATGATCTTGCCGGATATTGGGATGCGTGGCCAGCGTGCAATACATGACGCTCATGTTTGCATTGCTGGATGTGGCGCACTGGGTTGTTGTAGTGCAGAACTTTTGGCTCGCGCCGGTGTTGGAAAAATAACGCTTATCGATCGTGATGTTGTTGAAGAAACAAATCTGCAGCGACAAATCCTCTTTACTGAATCGGATGCGACGAACGCGATACCCAAAGCTGAAGCAGCCAAAGTTCGTTTAGCCAAGATCAATAGTGAGACCACAATTGAGGCACACGTCGAAGATCTTGATGCAAGCAACATAACCCATCTTCTCGGTTCAGCCGATGTCCTTGTTGATGGCTTGGACAACTTTCAGTCTCGATACTTATTGAACGACTTTGCTGTTCATGAAGGGCGGGCGTACTTGTACGGGGGCGCTGTGGGCGCTACTGGTCTTGCAATGCCAATACTGCCTCACCCGGAAGCTCGAGCCCAAGCCAACAACGCCGTCGCTCGCTGGACGAACTCAGATTCAACGCCCTGTCTACGCTGCCTTTTTCCTGAGCCACCTTCGCCCGGTAGCACGCCAACATGTGACACCGCTGGCGTACTCGCACCAATTGTGATGATCATTGCTTCTTACCAAGTCACTGAGGCAATCAAGATTCTTACTGGAAACTTCGAACAATTAGATCGTTCACTTTTGAGCATTAATTTATGGTCGAACGTGACTCATCGAACAAACACTTCAAACGCGCGCAATGAAACATCCTGCCCATGCTGTGCTCTAGGTCACTTTGATTTCCTAAATCGCCAAAGAGAACAGGTTGCTTCTTCATTTTGCGGCCGTCAGGCTGTACAAATATGGCCAACTCAAGGGCCTGTAAGTGAAGTTGCGGTTGACGTTGATCTCGATGTACTTCTAAGTCAACTTGCACCGCACGGTGACTTTCGCACAAATGGACATTTGATTCACGGGTGCTTCAAAGAAGAGCGAGGCGAAACTGACGATCCAATCCAATTACTGCTCTTCGCTAATGGCAGAGCGGTTATTGGCGGGACAAGCCAGCCAGCCCGAGCTCGAACCGTCTACGCCCGCTATGTTGGCATGTGATCATCGCTACGTTTATCCGTAGAATAAGAGAAAAGAGGCACCTCCATATGAGACACTTCCTTTTTATCTTCGTTCTGAGCTTTCTCTTTTGTGCGATAGGTGGAGCCGTTGGACCAAAGGATACAGATCCTGAGAAGAACTTTGATGCCTTGTGGGAGTCATTCAATAAACGCTACGCGTTTTTCGAACTACGGGGTGTGGATTGGCAATCTCAATATGAGAAATATCGCCCCAAAGTGACGACTGAGACAACTGATGAAGAACTCTTTGCGATCTTCTGTGCAATGCTGCAACCACTGAAAGATGCACACGTGAATCTGAAAGCAAAGGGCCTCAAGAATGGAACCTTTAACCCAGAACAGACGCCGCGTTTTCTTGAGGAGTTTGACTCAAATAAGAAGCTACGGCAATTCCAGAAGCTTGTTCAGCAAACACTACTGAGCGAAGGGTTTGATACTCCTGAACAGGCCAATGATATTTTGCTCTACTCTCATAATGGAGATTACGGATACCTCCTCATTAAAGAATTTGATGGCGTATCAACAACAGATCTGCAAGCTGGTCTAAACAAAGCAATTAGCGCTATGGATGGTATCGAAGGATTGATCATAGACATTCGGCTCAATCCGGGCGGAACAGACAAGTGCGTGTATCAAATCAGCGAAAGATTTACTGACAAAAGGCGCATTGGCCACCATCGCAAAACAAAGACTGGTCCTGGCCCCAATGAATTTAGCGAATTGAAAACACGCTATCTTGAACCACCAGAAATTGGATCGCGTCATCCAGTCTTTACGGGACCGATTACACTGCTCACACATGGTGCCTCCTATAGCGCTGCCGATGTGTTTGCCATGTTGATGGCGGACCTTCCACATGTCACAATCATTGGTGAGCCAACCCACGGAATTTTCTCGAATATGCTCGAGCGCAAGCTTCCAAATGGCTGGAAGTACACGCTTTCTCATCAGGTCTATTACGCTGCTGACAAGACCTGTTACGAGGGTCGAGGGATACCTGTCGACATTGAAATGCAAAACAACTGGACAGATGTCGAGCTTGGTACCGACCCGCTGATCATCAAATCGCTAGAAGTGCTCGCTAATCAACCGGAGCCCCTATTACAGTCGACTACAAGCTCCAACTGAGAAAGCCCCACGATCGCCTGGCCAAACTTGAGCATGACCACCAGGGCCGCGCTAAAATTAGATGTGTTTTGACCAGTTTTGAGGGAGATTTTGGCTTGTTTCTAGGGGCTTAATGGCCTGTGACGTGCAAATAAGCCCTCTCGAGGCGGGATACCCCTACAGAACGGCCAGCAGGTAGATTTCATCGTATAGAATCGAAGGTCTTTATTGCTCATAGTGCCTTGAATTGTGGAACTTTCTTGCCCAACTGGACTCAAACTATTCGTCCAGTTTTGCTGAAATCAAACCATGTGTGAATCTTATCGAATTGAGAGGAAGCGATCGATGAAGTTGTTGACGGCCACCCTACTAGATGCCTTTCACGAGAAAGCCAAACTTCGCCTTGCGGTAATCACAACCATACTGACGCTGGCCAGCTTGGCCGCTACACCAGCAGCACTTGCACAGGGTACTTATGGAGCGATGCCTGATCCGATCTCTCAAAGAGAGTTGGCTCGTTATGCAGATCGATTACAGCTCACTGATGCGCAACGCCAGGGTTTAGATCAGGTGCATGCCGCTTACGGGGAAAACTTTCGAGAACTTCGCGAGGGTGATATTGAAGAGTTCATGACTGACACGATGTCTCGTGGCATGCAACTTATGACAAATCCCGACTTGCTGAAGAAGACCCTGGCGCGTTACCAACGAATCAACAAAACGATTGAGTCTATGGACACGGGTGTCTTCGATGAGATTCAACCACTTTTGAGCTCAGAACAGCTTGTATTACTTGAACGTGTTCGCATGGCACGCAAGCGAATTCGAAACCAGGCTGCCTCAAACTGGGTACTCAGACAAATGAACCCGGCTGCTGGGGTTGACTTCAGCACCATGTATGACGAGATGCCACTTGCACCAGATGTGCTTTCCACGGCTGATCCTGTCATGCAAGACTATGAAACAAAGCTCACACAAGGAACCACTCGCTTACATCAATATGTCATCCAGATTCCAACAGAACTCCTTGATCGTTTAGAAGACATGGGTTACACGGCAGAGAGTATTTCTGATCCCAGTACACGAGGACAACTCTTCCAAGATTTCCGTACGGTCTGGAGCGATCTCGAAGTCGAGTTGGTAAAGCGAAGTTTCCAGGTCAGCGATCTCAACAGCAATGCATTGATTCAATTAAGAACTGTCATGCCAAACGAGTACGTCGATGAACTTTGGCGAGGCTATCTCAAAACCGGCTATCAGTCTGCCAGTCCAGAATCAGGGTCTGTTGCTCGCTACTTTAAAGCAGCTCTCACACTCGATGGCTTGGATCCGAGCCAGCGAAATATGATTGAAATGGAAGCGGTTGAACTTAATGAGCGTGTCGATCGGATTACCACACAGATGGTAGATGCGATTGATGGTGATCGTAAAAACACTCGGATGATGGACCGTTGGGGACGAGGTGAAGAAAACGAATATCGCAAACGGCTTGGTACGCTTCGCGAGCAACGAGCCGAACTACGTGAGCAGGCACTTGAAAATCTCGAACTGATTATTGGCCAAAGCGGCATGCAACAAGTGAAGGCCCAGATGCAAGCAGGCCAGGCAGAACAAGCTGCGTCAATGGAAACTGGTGGGAATCGGCGACGTGGACCGCGTTCATGGCGTTCAACGTCAGGTAGTAAAGGTGTTACCGCACGGTGGCTTTCACCACCAATCAGCCAGAATGAGCTACAGCAAATACAAAGCCGACTCGGACTTACAAACGAAGATGCTGAACTAACAGTCGATCTCTATAACGACTACCGAGAAGAGTATCAAGCCCTCCTTGATGGTGATCTTGCTGAGGCCAACGAGGTTCAAAAACAACTGTGGTCATTGAACCTAGAAGAAGACAAAGATGTGGCGCCACCATCACGAAGTGATTTGGATAGTGCTTTTGTATTGCGCTCCAATGCCATTGCACGCCTCGCAGATCTTGACAGTTCTTTTCTCAGTAACGTTAGTTTGATGT
>CALCOW010000052.1 GCA_937899935.1 uncultured Phycisphaerae bacterium | reverse complement strand
CGCCACTTCATCCCAAAGCATGGGTCGGCCAAACTCCAGTACCGCCTGGGTATCCATAGGAGCATGCAGTGTTATGAAAATAGGCATCCCCAAGTCACAGCACCGCTCATAGACTCGCATCGCCTGAGAATGGGTGGGATGAAAGCCTTGGCATGCAGGAGACATCGTAATTCCTGAAAGCCCTAGGTCACTAATATGATTGATCTGGCCGACTGGATCATCAAGAAGAGGATCAACGGCGCCGATTCCTAGCCTCGCAGCTGGATTGGCCCCGACGTACTCCGCAACCAACTCATTGGGCACTAAGGCTCCAGATCGCTGAGAGCGATAGCCAAGCACCACGCTCATGTCGACACATTGCATTTCTCGCTCATGCCGTTGAGGTGCTGCATCGCAGCGACCCGACTGCTGTTCATCGAGATCCCTAAACAGGGCGGCGACATCGGGTCCAAGTTGTTCAAGGTGAGACCAGATCTGAGTATGAAGATCAATGATCATTTCAGCGGTGCTCCAGTGCAGCCATTTGGATCCCCGTGATAACAGAAGGGACCCCGGAATAGTAAGATTCGGCAACCTGCCGACAACTGCGAGAATTGTATACCCGAGAGCATCGAACAATGCCCATGCTTTTGCCCAAAAACGGTGAAATCAAGATTCCAAACCCCTTTTAGAGGCCTTTACGGATCTTTCGATAGGCACTGCGACCCGTTTTATAGTCAGGACTTCCCACCGCATAGGCATATGGACCGTCCAGCAGAGCGCTCACTGTCTCAATCCGAGTATCAGGATGAGGATGTGTTGAGAGAAACTCTGGGGGCAAACCACCCTCCGAGGCGCTATTGAGCACTTCAAGCACTTCAAGCATGCCCTTCGGGTCATACCCCGACTCGACCATGTAACGCACGCCCAAAGAATCGGCCTCCGATTCATGGCTGCGGCTGAAGTTCAGTAAATACATTTGGCCACCGACGTTAATGAACATTGGCACATACGAAGCAAGATCATCGCCATCATTACCTACCGCAATACCAACACCGGTCACGACCACGCCAGCAACCGCAGAATGGGAAATCTGCTCATCAATATGCTGGCCAGTGACATGCCCAATTTCATGGGAAAGCACACCCGCCAAAGCCGCTTCGGAATCCAATCGCTCTAACAATCCTCGGGTAATGAAAATCTGACCACCTGGCAAGGCGAAAGCGTTAATCACTTCTGAATCAAGGACCGTAAAGGTCCATGGCAAATCACGATATTGCCCCTCAACATGACTGGCTATCTTGTCGCCAATTTTGGTCACATACCTCTGAACAGACTGGTTTCGTAATTTGCCGCCATAGGCCTCGATCAACTCCGGCGCTGCCTCACGGCCAATCGCAATCTCCTGACTCTGACTGAGCACCAAGAGTTGACTGCGTCCCGTGGCAGGATTCCGTGTGCACCCCAGAACGAAGACCAACAGCGCCCACAAAATGCCACCGACCAACCAATTGATCGAACCCAGACGCCTCCGCCTTGATACTAAGAACTGAATAGTCATTGGCTTCCCCTGAACAAAATGGTGATAAACGCTATGAACTCGAATTCTCTAGGGCAGAACACTGCTGAATAACCACGATAAGGGCCTCAAGTGATTTCTGGTCTATCATTACAACCCATGGGCAATTCACCAACCCAAACTGGCTGGTCGTCAACTGATTTGCAGGGCAACCCGCATGGCGACACCGAGAAGGCAGAAAAGGTCCGTGAAATGTTTACGGCCATTGCCCCGCACTATGACCTCAATAACAGACTGCATTCACTGGGCCGCGACCAAGCATGGCGACGGCGGCTCGTCAAACAGTCTCTTGTCAAACCATCTGATCGGGTGCTGGACATTGCTTGTGGCACAGGCGATCTGACAGAGGCATTTGCACGAGCCCATCCTGCCTCGGCAACAGGCGTGGACTTCAACCAAGCAATGCTTGAGGTGGCTCAAACCAAGGCAGAACGCCGGACCTGGCCAACGACTCCGTCCTATCAACTCGCCGACGCGATGGATCTCCCATTCGAGTCAAGTAGCTTTGACATCGTCAGCATTGCCTTTGGTATCCGCAACGTGACCTCTCCGCAGCAAGCCATCAGAGAATTCCATCGCGTCTTGGCGCCAGGCGGACGGTTGTTTGTACTGGAATTTTCGGAACCTGGCTTTGGACCATTTCGACTGCTCAACCATTTCTACTGCCATCACATTATGCCGCGAACGGCAAGCTGGATTGCAAGAGATCGCTCCGGCGCCTATCGCTACTTACCCCGATCCATCGAGACCTTTATGTCTCGCCAGGACATGGTGAGCTTAGTTCAGACAGGGGGGTTTCGTGATGTGTCCGTGCAACCTTTGACGATGGGCATTTGCTGTATCTATAAAGCAACCAAAGATGATGCATAACAAAGAAAGACGACATCCATGACCAGCAACCATGAGCAACAGTGGCAAACAGAGCTAACTGAAGATGCCCGCACGACCTCACCCGAAATTGCCCTGAGTCGTCGTTCAGTTCTCAAGACCATGGCGATCGGAGCAAGTGCCAGCGTCGCCCTTAAGCTCAACGCATGTGTCGATGCCCAGCAATCGGGCAGCGATCTGAGCAGCGAAGACCAACAGAAAGTCATCACGCCGCCACTCCAGTGGCCGGCCGGAACTACGGTTGAAAAAGACACGTCGATCTCCTTACCAGCCAGCGTGCCACAAAAGACAACACAGAAAATCGTGGCTGGATCACATAATAATTTCTACGAATTCCTGCCGGGACGAGGTGGCTTCGTCTACCCGTACACAGACGACTTCAAAGTCAAACCGTGGACGATCGAAGTAACAGGCCTCTGCAACAAACCACAAACATTCGACCTCGACGATCTCTTTAAGCTGGGGCTCGAAGAGCGACTCTATACATTCCGGTGCGTTGAGCGATGGGCCATGAACGTACCTTGGGTCGGCTCTCCGCTGTCAAAACTATTGGCCAAAGTAGAACCCAAGTCTGACGCTAAATATGTTGCCTTCGTTTCAGCAGATCGACCTGAACAAATGCCAGGAATCCGCGCCGGAGGCGGTGGATACCAATGGCCTTACCACGAAGCACTGCGCATGGACGAAGCGATGAATGAGCTGTCGATGCTGGTGACTGGCATGTACGGGCAACCGCTTCTTAAGCAAAACGGAAGCCCTGTCCGCATTATTGTGCCCTGGAAATACGGATATAAGAATCCAAAGTCCATCGTGCGCATCGAACTGACTGAAAAACAACCTAAGACGTTCTGGTCAAGTGGGCCATACAAAAGTGAATACGGCTTCCTTTCTAATGTAAACCCCAATATCCCACACCCACGATGGTCCCAATCAATGTCCTATTGGCTTGGCTCTACACCCAGAGAAACCTTCCCAACACCAATTTTCAATGGCTATGGAAAGTATGTTGCTCATCTCTATCCAGATGAACCAACCACACCACAAAAACCATTGACCAGGAGTGAGACGGCGCGATAGCGAACAATGAGCCGTTCCTCATTGCATGAGAATTCGTGCACCACGGGACCAAACGCCGATAAGACAAGCAGTTCATGGCCACAATTATTCAGAAGTACGGCGGCTCTTCACTCAGCGATCCCGAGCGGATCATGCAATGCGCCGCAAGGGCGCATGCGGTCTCGCAACAGGGCCACGATGTGGTCGTCGTGGTCTCGGCGATGGGAAGAACAACTGACCACCTCCTGGATCTGGCTCGCCAAGTGAGCCACCGCCCGGGACGGGTTGAGCTCGACACCCTGATGGCCACCGGAGAACAGGTCTCCACCGCCTTAATGGCCATGGCTCTCAAGGATCACGGGGCCGATGCCATTTGTCTGACAGGCCGTCAGTTGGGTATCACCACCGACAATGCTCATGGCCGAGCTCGTGTTCAGGAGGTTGATCGAAAAAGCATCCAATCACACCTCCAGGCCGGCCGCGTCGTCGTCGCAGCAGGCTTCCAGGGCGTTACGGAACAAGGACATATCACCACTCTGGGGCGAGGTGGCTCGGATATCACCGCGGTGGTGCTGGCTGCTGCACTGGGTGTAGGCGGCAAGGCAGAGGGCTATCCAGAGACCATCACTGACGGTAGGGGGGCGATTCACGACGCCAGCAGTGTCTGTGAGATCCTGACTGATGTCGATGGCATCTACACCGCTGACCCCAGGCATGTCAGCAATGCCCGCAGACTCGACGAAATTCCCTACGAGCTCATGGTCGAGCTCGCAGCTCTTGGCGCGGCGGTGGTTCATCCTCGCGCTGTCATGATTGCGCAACGCTATGGCGTTCCGGTTCACGTAAGGCACAGCGCCTTGCCGGGCCCAGGCACGCGCATCGTACAGGAGTCCCACCTCATGGAAGAGGTTGCAGTTATCGGCGGCGCTTTGACGCCAGATCTGGTTCGCATCCACGTCTTAGGTCTGCCCAGCGAACCTGGTGTGCATGCGTCCTTCTACGAACGACTGGATGAGGCCGACTTGCTCATCCACGATCTGACCCAGCATTCCAGTTCCAAGGGAGATCCCGCTGACTCAAGCGTCCGCTTCACCGTGGCCCGCGAGAATCTTCAGGAGACCCGGGATATGGTTGACCAGGCGCTGGCTGCCTACGAGCAGGTTGACATCCAGGTCGAGGCGGATCTTGCCAGAGTGTCAGTGGTTGGGGCCCATCTCGGATCAAGCTCCAAAGGCACCGCCACCATGCTTAGCAGCCTGGCCGAGGCCGGCATCAGCGTCTCAGCCATTACCACCACGCCAGTCAAGATTTCATGCCTGGTCACGGAGGCCGATGGGCCGCATGCATTACAAGTCATCCACGATGCATTCCGCCTGGACACTCGAGCGACCGACATCTCAAGCACGCCAGGTCGACAGGCGGGGCAAAACTAATCAGGCCAAGCCTCAGCGTGACTCAGGCCTCCAAGCCGTGAGCCCAGGCCCATAAGAGGCCCCAGGGCCCATTTAACATAATATGTATTATCGGCGTTCTAGGCTGGGGCTAGCGCCAGGCAGGATTCCTGGGGCCAGGTGCCTCACGTGGCTGGGTTTGGATGATTGGCCACCAGCGACTCTATGAGATCATCAATCCGAGCAACCGCCTTGTCGGCCAGAGCCGGCTCCAGGTGCTTGATGATGCGTGACCGATGCTCGTTCGGATGGCTCGGTGGGTTCATTGGACTCAGTCGCCTTGATGCTTCCGGCACGAGCTCAGGATAGCTCAGGCGATCAGGTAGCCATGGAAGGCATCCGGCCATCAAGGCCTCGCAAACGGCCAGGCCAAAGAACTCGTGCTTGGCGGTCGAAAGAACCCAATCTGCTTTTTGAAGAAGGCCCCAATAGTCGCTGCGGTCGGCCGCATAACCCCAATGTTCAATGCGTCCCGCAAGCTGTTCTTTCATCTGTCTCATCGCAGGCGGAACTTCGCGAAAGGACTCGCCTAAAACAATCCACCGAAGGTTCAGGTGCTCGGACCATCGAAGCGCTGTTTCAAGGAGTTCGTTAGGCCCTTTGTCATGCTCCCAGCGGTGTGGCCATACCACCAGGCTGGGTTCCTTTAGAGCTTGCTTCGATGTTGCTGCTTGGATGGTGGCAGGCACTTCAACTGGAGGCCAAGCGATTTGCGAGGCCTGCGTAATCTCACTGACGAGACCTCGTAGATTGCTGTCTGGACTATGAGCGAGCAGTTCATCAAGGCCCCTCTGAAAGCTTGTGCGATTGAAATTCGAATTGAACACCACTAAATCAGCGGCGGCGCAGCTTGTCAGATTGGTTAAGGCAAACTGCGCATCCCATGAAGCTTGTTGCTGAGACGGCACCCCTTGGATCGCCCTAGTTGGATAGGCCGCTTGGTTCTCATGAAGATAAAACACTACTGGTGGTTGCTGCAGTGGCTTTGGCAGGCCTGCTCTAAGGTCTGCCAGATTTAAGAGGCTTGTAGCAAAGACGGCATCGATCTTTGAAAGAGGCTTTTGGCTTCCACTGCTCTCAAGTTCCTTCAGTAACTCGAGGCTACCGATACGCATTCGCCATTTCCAAGCTCGTCCGGGCCGGGTCACCCAGTGCCATTGATGGCGGGAATGTTTTGAGATCGCCAGTCGCGTTGCCTGGTGAGATCCAGAATCAAAGGGTTCGAAACCCAGGATAGAGAGCCCCTTTGGCATCCCTTCACTGTAACCTGGCTTGGATTACTTTTAGGACAAAGACCACAGAAAACAACTCCAGGTTACACTTCACAGCGTGAACAGCTCACCACAACTCCCCGACTCACTGCCAGATTCGCTTGATCTGGCTGCCATGACGCCGCTGTGTTCAATCTTTCGTCGCTACCTCAAGTCTCAGAACCTCAAGTACACCCCCGAACGAGCAGACATCCTGAACGCAATCATTGAGCGTGATGAGATCTTTGAAGCTGACGAGTTAATGCAGATCATGCGATCACAGGGACATCGCGTATCCAAGGCAACCATTTATCGCACCATCAAGCTTCTTCAGGACGCGGGCATTATTACCGGCGCTTTGTTTGACTCAAAGCAATCGCATTACCAGTTGATCTACGGTCGCACTCCAATCGACAGCATGATTTGCATCAAGACCGGTCAGATACGCCATTTTAATGCGCCTGAACTCGATGCGCTACGTCACCGACTTTGCAATGAGGCTGGCTGGAGTCCCGTTGGCCACCGCTTCCAGATTTACGGCATAAGCCCGGAAGCCCAGGAAGCCCAGGATGCCAAGGATGCCAAGAGCGACTGAAGTCTACCCAGGCGCAGAACTGAGTTATGCTTCTTCCCAGTCAGCATCTTTCAGTGGACGCGGCAGAACATAACCTCCACTAAACCAACGTCCCAGATCTGCCATTTTGCAGCGATCACTGCAAAACGGCCCCGCCGCTTGATTTAATGGTTCCCCGCACACGGCACAGACTTGTGACTCCAATGCATCGTTGATCCACTGCGGCGCAGGCTCAATCCCCTGCGGCCATTTGATTGAAATCCGCCGCTGACTCTGGCCGGCATGTTCCAGCGTGACCATCACCCGCGAGGCAGGCAGTTGACCCGCTATTCGATCGGCCCACTCAACCGCAAGCCAGGTTGCCGGATCGGCTACCAATTCTAACCATCCGATACTGAGAATCTCTTCTTCGCTGCCCAAACGATAGGCATCAATATGCGCCAACTGAGTCGCCTGGGCACATGGATGCTCACATGAAATGACAAAAGTCGGACTACTGACAAGGCTCGCATCACCGCCAAGGCCCTCGACCAGACCGCGAACGAAACAGGTCTTACCAGCGCCCAGCTCCCCCACCAAGGCAACACATGCCCCTGCTGGAAGTGCCGCAGCAAGACGCTTTGCCAGGCCTTGGGTCTCCTCAGGGTTGTCAGTGACGAACTCAGCTTGCATCAGTGACCTCTGAACTATGCTCAAAGCCTAGCTTATCAACACAGCGTGATCTGGCTCCATCAAGAAGCACCACACGACACGGCCCCTGGCGCGCTGCCTCAACCACCCTGCCGACGCGCGCCACGGGAAGTCCATCGATTTCGCTCACTTCAGAGCAGGCTGTAAAACAGAGCTCATAGTCCTCGCCGTCCCCAAGCGCCTGGTCAAGCGAGGCCCCCTTTCTCCTTGGAATCATCTGGCCATCTACCTCGATGCCGACCTTGGATGCCGCAGCAACGTGCCCGGCATCACGAGCAAGACCATCACTGATATCAATCATGGCATGGAGATCGGTACCTAAGGTTAATTTGAGTTTCTGAGCGACTTCAATACGAGGCACAAAGTGCAGATGATGCCCGTGGCCATCAGGATCAAGTGTCCGACCAAGTGTTCCTGTTACGAAAACACCGTCGCCGACTTTGGCATGGCTGCGTAGCAGCACACGACCATCTTTGCTGGTCGCAATAATGGTCACGGTGATCACTAAGCTCTGGTTATGGCTGGGTACTAAAGCCACATCACCGCCAACAATTGGACAAGCGTAGGATTGCCCCGTTGCATGCATTGCATCAGAAAGTTGCTGCACCCAAGGACCATCAATAATCGGATCTTGTGCAGGTATTGCAACTGTTGCGACTGCCGCCACTGGAACGGCCCCCATGGCTGCCACATCACTCAGACAGCGGCACACGGCTTTGCGACCCACCAGTTCAGGCGCCACCTTCGTCACATCGACGTGCTGCCCGGCAATAACCTGATCAACGCCAATTAAAATATCGCTGCCAGCTATCTCTAGTTGCGCAAGATCATCACCCGGGCCAACAATGACTGGCTTACGGGCTTTGGGAATGCTTTCAAAGATGTGTGATAGAAGTTCTGATTCCCGCATAACGCCAACCTACTGTGACAACAACACTTCCTTATCGATTAGACCACCGGCCATCTTTTATTGAGGTGCGCATGCTTGGTGAAGATTGAAGAAGAGCTGAATCCAATACGAAGCAACGCGCAAATCTTGCTGGCCCCAAGCTATCGCTATCGTCAATTTACATCAAGTGAAAGTACCGTTGCAGCGATCCAAGCAGCTTGCAACGAATATCATACGGGCCAAGTCACGACGCACTGGTACCAGTTTCGTTCGTGACCGTGAATTGTGCGGGCTCTTTATCTTCTGTCATCCATAAAACAACACGCCTCCATGAGCGGGTCTAAGTCCGCATTGACTACCTTGTTCTTTCTTCTCCGTCGCCGTCCTTGTCATCTACAAGGGCGGCGACCTCCTTTAAGGACATCAGTTTTAAATCGCGTCCACGAATGATTTCTTTGAGCAAGCGAGCATGTCGCCGTGTGGCGCCTTGACGACTCTTAATGACCGAGCGACCTCGATTCGCAATTGCGGCGGCCTCATCTGGCGATGCGAGCAAGGCACGAATCTTGGCTGCTAAGTCGGAAGCAGGAATTTGAATGAGTCCACCTCCATCAACCAAGGCCGCAACCATCTCTGCAAAGTCACTACACGCTGGCCCAATGATGGTGGCCTTTCCAAGTCCAACAGGTTCGGTGACATCGGATCCGAAGAGTTCACCAAAACTACGGCCGACCACGACGATATCTGCCAGTGCATACGCTTGACGCAACTCACCAATCGTGTCGAGCAAAAAACGTCGCGGCGTTTTTTGTTCAACACTTGGTGTTTCAGAATTGCCTGCGCTCCGCCGGACGCAACCAGGCATCGCACGAGCCGCCGCGTCAAACCACTCCGGCCGTCGAGGCGCACAAAGCAGTTGGACCTCAGGCTCGACCGCTGCCTCGAGCAGCTCGGGCTCGCCCGGTGCTGTTGAGCCAGCGACGACAAGCGGCCTCTCCTGATCAATACCGAGTGATTCAGCTAAGTCTTGAGATCCGGGAACCTCATTTTGCAAAATGGCATTGTCCCACTTCATCGAATCAGTGACCAAGACAGGCGTGGCACCAAGTCGACGGAATCGCTCAGCATAGGTCTCTGACTGCACGCAACTGATAGAGAGGCGGCGAAATGACGGGCTCACAAGCCAACGAATGAACTTGTATCTTTTAAAGCTGCGGTCGCTCAGGCGTCCATTGATGACGCAAACCGGTATGTTCTTGCGACTGCATGCTGCCACCATATTGGGCCAGACCTCAAGCTCAATCAGCGCAATCACGTCTGGTTGGACTCGACGAAGGAATCGCCCAACAGCCCAAGAGAAATCATAGGGATATCGAACCACTAGATGCTGATCACCAAAGAGGCTTTGAGCTCTGGCCATCCCTGTATCTGTAGTGACCGATACAACCACTTCAAGTTCTTCATTGGCAAGCGATGAGACCAAGCCTCGTAGCGCATTGACCTCACCAACGGAGACCGCATGCAACAGGACCCTGGGCTTTGATTTTGGCGCAACAGTCAAGCAACCAAGTCGCCCCCGCCAATCGGTTCGAAGCTTCCCCCGCATCGCCATGCGCGGTAGAAGAACCGGTAACAAGAGCAACAGAACAATGAAATAAACGACATCAACAAGCCACCGCATGACGCGAGAGTCTAATGACTCCCAGCCTTTATGTATCGCAGCAAGAGCAGACGGATTACCGGTCGTTTTTGTACGAATCGGCTTTTTTGATTGCAAAAGAGCCCTCCCCTGGTCATTGGCATGACTAGAAAAGTCAGCATTTTCCCCACCTGATAAGGCGACATTTCCGCATTCACACTCGCCGTCGGCATAATTTTCTCTAGAATAAGATGTGGGGAAGGTCTCTTCGGAGTCGATCAGGCACAGCGACAATCGTTCCTGGGTGATCGTAAGCTGAAGAACAACTGTGGGCTTAGATCAAGACAATGGTCTACTGCCCAGCGATCTCACGGCGGAGCACTGGGCCATGATGGAATTACACGTCTGCACGCGAGAAGGTGAAATGCTCAGAGCATTCGCCATCGGCGACAATGCAGAGTTGATCATTGGTCGCGATGAATCTTGTGATATCCAAATACGTGCTCAGACTGTTTCCAGAGAACATTGTTCAATAGAATTTATTGGCGAAGAGATGATGCTCCGCGACCTTAAATCCAGTGGTGGCACTTATCTCAATGGCGAGCGCGTTGATAACGTCCGCATCGAGGATGGTATGGAAGTCTCTGTCGGACCAGCCGTGCTTAAGTTCTTAGATGCCGAATTCTAATTCTGACGCATATCTTGTAACTGCTTCCGCAGATACTTGTTTTCACGCTCGAGGTCTTCTTTAGAACGACCAATAGCGCCCTCGGCTACCGGTGGGCAGCGTTCTAACCAGCGGATGAACTTCTTGTTACGTTCGATGAGCCATCCGATGCGAGCGGCGGGTGTCGGGAAAGACTTGATTTGCGTCTCACGCATCAGCTTTCTGATATCGCTCTTACATTTGTCGATGGTCGTATGCCAGTTGTCGTGCAAATCACGACCGTAGTCACTGACTTCAACCCATTGTTCAAGTTCCAGATGCTTAGCGAGCTCGTCGACGGTATCGGCACGCCCGTCAGCAAAACCCGAGTCAATAGCGGTCGTTACTGTAAACACAAGGTTCTTGCCCGGTGAACTGAGAATGACATCACCAGAGAGATCATTGTGCCAACTGATATCACCTGTTTCTGGATCTCGTGAGTAAGAGAGTGAATACCGATGATCAATCATCGCTGGGCCAATATAGGCGCTTCGATTACCGCTGGCGGTCACCTGTGCCAACCGATTGATCCAGTCCTGGAGCGGTTGTCCAGTAATCGACTGACCAGTGGCTCCGTTAAAACCAGTTGCGGCACCCAGTGTTCCACCGGTCTGAAAATAGATTTCATGGCAACACATGGCCGTCGCGGCTGCAGCCGAGATCGCTGATTTGATCCATGCTACGACACGATGGCGCTTCTTAATCTCTTCCATCTCATCAGCAATGATGTCGTATTCAAACAAGCTGCCGCCACCAGAATCGATGTGAAGGACAATAATCTGCCCATGCCCTCGCTTGTCCGCCTCAGCGGCCATCTTAAGAATCTCATTACTGCGAAATTCGACACCAACTGTACCGCTCAAGGGAAGAACATAGACGCCCTTTGATTGATCAGGCGAGGCCGCCGTTGCTGATTCACTTTGGTTTTGATCATTTGTGCTGGCAACTTCATTTCCTGTTGAACCAGGTGCATTCACCACCGCGGCCTCACCGGGCTCTGAAATTGAAATGACTTTGGCAAGGATAAGGGTCACGGGGCCTGCCTCTTTGGCGCCCTGAACATCGCTGAGCTGAATAAACAAATTAGTGGCCTTAGCCAGTTTTCCAGTCGTGACCTCTTTGCTTCCATTACTCATGTGAAGCACGCTGATCTCTTGGCCGGTTTCTCCTCGCCAGCGAGAACCATCCGCCAAGTTAATTCGAACACGCTCGCCCACCGCGATCGATCCAGTCACGAGCACAAGCAGGACCATTGTTATAAAGCTGTTCAGTCGCGATTTCGTATGCATCACAGTCCTTTCCTTGAATCCAACTGCAGAAGATTGAAGTTGGCATTCAGGCACATCAATTATCCTCAATTAGTTCCGCCCACCACCACCGCCACCAGGTGAGATATATCCACCACCCCCACCAGCACCGCCTCCTTGATTTTGACGGAGCTGTTTGAGTTGTTCATCGATGATCGCGATCTGATCTTCAAGGTACTGTGGTGTGATCCCAATACTACGAGCGAGTCTAATTTGAACGGCCTCAAATTTTTTCATGTTCCGCAGGATCTTCACGAGCACGGTTCGTGCTTGTCCCAAGTATTTCAGGGTGTCATTGCCCGTGGCCCAAGCACGCAAATCCTGATATTCCACCCAAAGATCCTCTGTCACGGCCAGAACCTTACGCCAATCTTCGATGTAGGCATCAACTGTGGTTTTAGCTTGGCCGTCATACTCCTCGAATTCACGGTAGTTCAAGAGGAGTGCAAGATCGTCGAGTGTTCCAGCTGTGCCTGAACTCAAACAGAAATCTTCCGCCGATTTAGCTGTAAATTGAGTGGTCCCCAACGGGGTTCCATCAACAACATACTCACCGGGTTTATTGAGTTTCCAGTCAACCTGGCGCCCATTCCATGTGGCGGTGAGTACGTAGGTTGGGTCCAGCATCGCTTCAGCCAATTCCAAGGAGTGGCCGCCATATTCAAAGTGGGCAATCGCATGGCCTAACCAAGCTGCCATCATCTTGGCTCGCACTTGACTATCTGACCAGCCCCATGCACCACTCTGCTTAAGGACTTCGATCATGCCGCCGAGTCTCGCCTCGGGCATCATGTAGATTTCATCCCAACCCATCGCAAGCAAAGAACTCGTGCCGACCGCATCCTCTACCCAAACAACTTGACGAATGTCTCGCAGCGGACCAATGCGAAAATGCCGCAGCAGCGCTTCGGAGTCATCCATGTTCAGCATGCTGTATTCCATGGGATCAAAGTCACCCATCATCTTGGCGCGAAGTGTCTCGCCTCTATCTTCACTATTGAGCTTAAAAATAATGACGTCAGGCTTCGAGGGCAGTGCTTCAATTTCCTTGGCAATATCTTCGTAGACCTCAGCTCTGATGTCTGTGTTCATCTGTCCACGAATAGGAACCACGTAAAAGCTTGCCACCGAACCATCAGTTGCAGCGGCCGCATCGCTATTGGTAGGCGCTGTCGAAGCAGAACTTTCGGCGGTAGGTGTTACGACCTGACTCTCGGGGGCTGGTCCAGTTCGTTCGATCTTGACAATATCACTTTTTTGCAACTCCATTTGAGCCGAAAAACTCAACCCCTCCGGCTGATACTCAAACAGAATATACCGGTCGGTTTCTTTGAGAATCATCCCCTTAAGAGTCCGACCATCGGCCAGGTAAACCGTCGCTTGCTGACCTTGTGCCTCTTGCCAGGCCGCGGCTTTTACTTCGCCTGTGTAGGGGCCCAAACAAGCAAGAGTCGTGGTCGCCAGTGCCAAGGCACACCATGTCAATGGGCGGCAAGTCGGTATACGCATAATAAAATCCCTCTAAAGACCGTGATGCTTGGCTCTTGTCATTACAAACTGAGTTGCCTCAGTTGTCCTAGGTTACTGTATCCGACGCATGTCTAGGGGCAAGGTTCCAGTCGGATTGGCTATTGATGTCCATTTAAAAGCGATAAAACCGCTCCCATCACCCTTCATTGACCAAGTCATTGCAGCTATTGGCCAAGAAGTGCCTGGGCTAGCTCTAAAGCCGATCGGCGATCGATCACCCG